>CAZKNU010000001.1:0-44202 GCA_964554235.1 uncultured Methanosarcinales archaeon
CAAATTTAGCAAAATCATAGCCAATATTTACCCTAAAATGCTTCTTTATTGTATAATGTCCGCCTTTATTTTTAGAATTGGGATTTATTACGATGCTTTCCTCTGCAGTACCCACCAGTTCGTCTTTCTCAAAAGTGACCTGATATTTCTCCGGATTATACTTGCCCATTAATTCGTTGAAAGCAGTGTTAACCATACTTCCAACGTCCTGAAAACAAGCTTTTTCTCCCTCACGCAGGTAATAAAATGGACACTCATGACCTTTGGAAACTCCGCCCTGCTTAGTTAAGAGAGTTACCGTTTCTTTTCCTACCCATAACGCTAATTGGTCATTCTGTAACAGTTCTTTCTCGCCGGCAAGATAATAATTATTTAAATAATCGGCTTGCCATTCCCCTTTAATTTGTACTCCTGTATCTTTTTCGTAGACAGATAATAAAAAGAAAGCTAAAGCAGCTATAATCGCAAAAATAATCCAATGAAATAATGCTCCTTTTTTTGAATTAATCATCTTAATTTTATTTACCTATTTCATTTATTTTTCTCGGCTAAATACAACCGTTATTGATGGAATCTGTTTATTTTCTAAATTAGGTAATTCTAAACTACATTTCTTACCTGACCCAAACACCACATTGCTAAAAGAAAATAAACGGTCTTTTCCCTGGCGGAATTCTGCTGTATTATAAATAGCTACATTTCCTTCCGCTTTCTTTTCTCTAAAATAAGTTCCGGTTTTTTCTTCAAATAGATCTCCCCGGTTAGTATTTACCGCTAGCAAGATTAAATCTTTCATCTGGATTTTCTGCTCGCCAACCAATGCCGGATAATTTAAGTAGTAAAGCAGCTGTTGTTCGGAATCAAATTGGTCTAAGGTCTCTAAAGAAAGTTCTGTTTTTGCTTCTACTTCGGAATTAAGTACTAATTGAATAAAAAATAAGGCAAAAAATAAGATTAAAACCATAAAGATTAAATCAAAAAAGTCCGGCATGATTCCTTTTTTTCCGGTGATCAATATTGAATTAATTTTCATTTTTGTTGGTTATCTATTCCTTCGGTTCTTTGTTTTTTTGTTAATTGTTTTATTGTTAATACTTTTTTATATTTTAGTCTGTACATAAATAATCATTCGGGTAGGCATGACTTCTCCCCCCGAACGGATAAATACCTCTTTATATAAAGTGAAATCCACCTTATTAAAAAAATTATTAGTCATCAATATTTTTCCTGCCCCTTCTTTAGTGGGACCAAACCCTTCTAATTCTATTCCAAAATTATAATCTTTATACCCTCGCTCTTTTTCAGTACGATAACAGCCATCTAATCTCTCTTGAGTAAATTTATTTAAATCAATAGTTCCGGGAAAAATTCTGCCCGTCAATGAATCTTGATAAGTAAAACATTCCGGGGTATTTAAGAAACGCAAAGCCAGCAATTCTGCCTTGAGCTCGGGAGGAACTTCTACTAATTTATTTTGGTAACTGGACATAATTAAAGCAAAAGCTAATACGGCTATAGTAATTACCATTCCCGCAATCATCCAAAAAATGGATTTGGTAACCACATCAAAGATTCCTTGTTTATCCATGTTTAACTGCACCTCTGCAAAAGGATTTGCTGGTTTTCTTTACGCAAGCATAATCGGCTTTGTTCTTCCAAGGTTCCAAAAGCAGTATACCCTTTGGGTAAAATTATCTGCCGAATGACCGTCTTTAATTCCCCTTCACCTTTAATAAATACCCGAATATAATTGGAATTAAGGATTAAGGCATATTTAGAAACATTTCCCGGATATTCTATTAAAACTTCTCCGGGAGTGCCTACTAGCACGTCCGCCATCATTTTAATATCTTCGGCCAGATTAATTTTATTTGCGGTTTCCGAGCCAGCATATTTTTGAGCAAGTTCAAAAGTCATATAACTTACAAAAAAAACTATTAGAATCTCAAAAACCAGCATCAGCACCATCACTGCTTTCTTATTCATTTTATCTGCTGCCCTTCCTGCGGCCCGATGATTCGTACGGTGTTATCAAGTTTAACTAAATATAATAGGGTTCTTCTGGGCATTTCATAATAGCTTACCACGTACCAGCTGGATTTATCGGCCAAATGCCTTTCAATCATAAACCCGCCGGTGCATTTATAAGAATGCACGGCTTCCGCTTTTCCCAGGCTGCAAGATTCTATTTCTAAATTATAATTTATATTGGAACAGAGAACAATTTTAGGAATAACCGTTATCGTATCATAACCCGGTTTGCTGAGAGAAGTATCAAATTCTGATTTTCTAAATAAGCACAAACAATTTTTGTCGTCGTTACATTGGCTTGGCTTTTGCAAATGGATAGTAAAATCAGTATAAGGCACGCGGGCATCGACTTCCACTAAAACTTCTTTTTTTCCTTTTTCAAAATAAACCACGGCAGTAGCAGTATCCATAATCAAAAGGGTGCTTTCTCTTGCCCCAATTTCTCCGACCTGGGAAAATTTTTCTAATTCCTGGACAAAATCAACATAATTGTCCTTGGCTTGAGTACTCGTCCTAAACAGCCGTGCTCCTAAATAACAGGCGGGGACAAAAATAATCAAAGCGAGAACAAGTGAAACCAGGAATTTCAGCATAATTGCTTTTTTATTTTTATTGAACATTTTAAAATGAAAATGATTTAAACTTTATTTTTACAGTTATTTTTTATAATTATTTTATATTTTGTTTTTTATATTTTTATACCAGCTTTACCATAAATTTATATTTTTGATAAATTTATAATTTTATTTCCTGATCCATTCGCTATCTATGCATCCGTAAATTTTATTGCCAACAATGAGCTCCTTGCCTTCATTACCTTTCTTACAACCAAACCAATAGCCGCTTTTACAAATCAAAGAACCATAATTTGGTTTAGACCTCCACTGCCAGGAGAAAAGATTTTTAGGATCCTGTTCATTATCAGCAGAAAAGTAAGTGTGTTCCTGAATTGCCCCTTCCAGAGAAGCGGATTTAGTTGCAGAAATAATCGTTTCTTCATCAACTGCATATTGACCACAATCATTTTTATCATACGCATAAGCTAGCGGATAAAGTACCGGAATTCTGGCATCTTTTTCACTGGCCATAACCCAGCAGCCGGTGGTTATCGGCTGGTAAGAAAATTCATCGTCATCGCAATCGGTTCCTTGTGTAGGACAGTCTAAGCCCATCCAATGCGGACAAGCAAAATTAATTATTCCGCTGCTTTTTTCACCGCTATCATCATTACCAAAAATTTCCAGAGATTCATAATGCATAAAGGCTTCTTCACCAACCTTCTCCGCTAATTTTTCATCAATAGCGCTGGTTTTAAGAACCCCACAGCCCGTATCTGAGTTATATTTTTCCCGATCGGCCTGTTTCTGCTGGCTGGTAAATGTAGCCGGACAGCCATTAGTGTCTATTTCCCCATAAGTACAAGGACAGTCATCAGAAAGGCCTACTACTCCGTCAAAATCAGGATCACCCACAGTATAATTTCGCTGTGCCCTCAGGATATCACCAAAACTAAATAAATGAGGAAAAAAAATAGCAATGACTGCTAATAACAAAACTAAAGCCAAGATTACTGAAATAAGCACTTCCATAACTTGGCTAAGGCCTTTTTTATTTATCATATACCTATCACGCCTTTTTTTTAACTATTAACTTATTAACTCTCGGTTTTTAGTTTTATTGATTTTTATTTTGATTCAAATCAATCCTAATTATCTTAATATTTGTTTATAATTATAATCTTTTCTTAATTTTAATTAAATATTTTACCAAATTCTATCCTATTCCCCGGCAATATCTCCCGAACCGCACATTTCCTGCCCTACTTCTAAAAAGCCAACATAAATCGAACTGACATCTCTTTCTGCATACATATCTCCCATTAAATTCATATATCCCGCTGTACCTAAATAGATGCCTGCCGCACCAGTAGCAACAATTGGCACTAAACCGAGGGCTGCTTTTCCAACAATCGCTTTTCCAGGAAGTTCTCCCGGAACGATCTTTTGCTTGCTTTCTGCATAACTTTTGTATTGCATTGCTCCTCCAACAATGGCTGGTAGCAAATAAATCCCCAGCGGAAAAACTAAAACCGCGCCTCCACCCATCTGCAGTACTCCTTTCCAAAAAGTATCTCTTTCCTTATTTTTAGGCATCATGGAAACAGTGTAAGCGGCGCGGGGAAAGATTTCCGGAGCAGTTAGCACTACTCTTCCCGGACCACCATATCCTTGAATGTAATCCAAGTAAGTCATATTTACTTTAGAATATTTTTTCAGGGCCATAAAATCAAACAGCTCTTTGGAAGAAATCGGTCCACCTTCAATTTCTTCCTGATCAACCAATAAAGTATAACAATTAAAACATTGGTTTTCATAACCATCAAAACCTAGTACAGAAGGTAAAACATCTAAATCCCCCGAACTTAAAATCTCTTCATATCTTCCTTCATTAAACATCCACCAGCATCTGGCCGTAGCTTCAGCTATTTGCCGCAGGATTTGCTGCCTATTCCCGGTGATTTTTTTATCAATGGTCTTACAGAGAGCCGGAACCATTTTTAATTCCGCTTCAACTAAGCTGCTTTTAAGGTGGAAGGCACTTTTGGCTCTTAAAGCAATGCTGTTCTGGCAGAGCACTTCTGCTTCTACATCGCTGGATTTAGACATAAATCTTAACAATACTCCGGAAATTAATACAAAAGCAATTAAAGTAATCATCATTCCGATAATAAAGCTGGCCGTTAAAGCTTTTTTTCCGGTTAAAGTGATCATTTTTAGGTTATTTTAGATTATTTATTTCTAATTTGTTTATTTCATTTTTAACTTATTTTATTTTACTAATATTTAACTGCATAATTTCAATTTGCCTTGTTTAATTAAATTGGGAATGGAATTAACTTCTCCGTCGGTAAACCATTCATTGGCAATGCCACTTTCACCATAATTAAAAACCCAGTTAGTAGGGAAAAAACAAATATGCTCTCCATCAGGGGTAAACAACCAGCCCCCGTCTTCAAAGTTATCTCCTAAACCGATATCTAAAAAAGCAATACTGTTTCCTTTCCTTTTACCGCTTTTTGACTGGTAGTAAATGGTAAGCGCATCAACCGGCTGAAAATAAGGATATACTAATTGCTTTTCCTCTTCGATAAAGAAATTAAAAAAATGTTCTGCTACCCTTCCTCTTCCTGCAATTACGCAAGGCTTCATTCCTGGAAACTCCGTTCTTAATTCCGTTAGCATTTGTTTTCCGCCCGCTCCCCCGCCGACAGTAAGGACGGTTTTATTTCCTTCCGAGTTAATCAGGATTGAAGTGCCTTCTTCTTTGCCCAACTCAGAAAATCCGCCGTAATTGGCAAAACAGTTCTCTTTGCCTTTTCCTAACATGGTAAAGATGGTTTTGCTTAAACTTAAAATCTGGGCTTGGTGGATTTCAGGAATGGAAATTTCTGCACCTAATTCTTCCGCCCCCATCCCCATTTCGGGCAAAAAGCGTTTAAGGTCTAAAATGGTGGCTTTTAATTCTTCCCAAGCCCCGCTCTCCCCAAAAAAAATGACTAAAACTACCAGCAAGAAAACAATCGGAAGTACATAAAAAATTATTTTTGATGCTACACCCATGTTCTCCCATTTTCCAAATTTTCTAAAATAAGTTTAAAAATCTGTCCAGCAGCAGGTTGCCTTGTTTGCTTAGCAAAAGCCAGAGGGCACCAGCAGCAATCAACAGCACCAGTAAACCAACCAACGTAATAATCAAAGTTAAGGCCTCGTCCCCTTTTTTGCCTAATGATAAACCCTTTAGTAATTCTATTTTCATAATCCAAATAACCCAAATTTCTTTTTTAATCCCATCATCACGGCAATAAAAATTAAGATGCCTAATAAGATAATTACAATTAATTCTACCACACTTAGGTCAGCAGCTTTTTTATTTAATTTCATGGCTATAATTAAGTGTATATTAATTTATTTTAGTGTGAATTGATTTTTAAGTTAAAGCCTCGTTCCGAACCCCAAAACAACATTCCGGTTTAGCTTTATCTAGACATTTGAATGCAGATGACACTGTTCCTTGATAGGCGCTTCGGCAGGTTTTTTCTCCAACACAAGTGCCGCCTTTGCTTTCACAATCCAATAAGCCACCTTCAACGACAGTAGTTTTTTCTGTAAATAACACCATCAGAACTACCATCACTACTAAAGCGATTACCGCGCCGATTATGATCCACCACATGTTAGCATCAGCTTTTTTAAACATACTCAACTCCAGATACAGCCGGATTCAGATTGACAAACATCGCTATTATCACTAAACTCTTTGCAGCGGTCAATTTCTCTTTTAAAATCAGCTTTGGCTAAATCTTGTTCTTCAGAAAGCTCTGCTTGTTCAAATTCAGTTAAGAACTTATCCTCAAAAGATCCGCTCGGATGACATTGGCCATAATAGATTTTTAATCCAGCTAATTCTTGCGATCCTTCTTTACTAACGCCTTCTTTAAAAATTTGAACTCTGCCCGTAAAAACAACAATTAAAACTACCAGCACAATTAAAGCTAAAGCTGCAACTATTATTACATTTAAAGACATCGCTTGCCCTTTTTTTGAAAATACCATTTAATCCACCTCTTTTTCAATAAATACTATTTTATTTATCTTTAATTATTATCTTTAGTATCTTTAGTTAAAAAAAGAAAATCCCTATATAAATGTTGCGTGTGAAGTCGTTAAAAACACCATTAAATTGGTCGATTTAACATCTGATTTAGGCTATTTGGTTAATTTAGTCAATTTAATCCTAAAACATTAATCACATAAATATAATACATTTTCCACCAGTCCCGGATCAGTATTGATTGGAAATAAACCCGAACTGTAACGATCTTTCCCCGCCGGACAGCCCCCATCAACGACCACAGGAGACATGATCTCTAACGGTTTTTCTTCCTGAAAAACTAATAACTGAGAATGTAATTCATAATGTTTATTCCAGCTTCCTAAAGTTTCATTTAACAAATAAAAACTCATTTCATGCAGAAATTCACAGCTATGCAGCCTTTGTTTACTTATTGGGCCAATACAATTATATTGGCTGGCGGTATCTAAATGCCGGGCGCAATCGTCAATGATGTTCTTTCCCAGTTCCGGGAGACCGATGGAAGTGCAGTCTGCTTCCTTGCTAATCGTTGTTTTCATCAGGGCACTCATGGCACTATAAGCCAGCCCTTTTCCGGTAAAAGTTTTTTTTTGTGGTTCAGATTTTAAAGCTAAGGAAGCCATTAACAGCATCCCTAAAGTGATTAGAATTACAATGATTACTAACCCGATGATTTCCATTTGGCCTTTTCGGCAGTTGGTCCTAGTCCGGTTTTTATTTTTATTTTGGTTCATGAATAGGCTACTACTTCCACATAACCCAAACGATATTGGGGTTTATTTTCATCAGTTAAATCATTTCTTAAGGAAACTACAAAGAAGGTTGGTTCCTTCCTAGTTATTTTTAAAGGCGGTTTATCATACAGCAGCCAAGAAGTATCGCCGGGATAAACTTCTTTTACCGAGATTTTTGCATAAGAAAAAAGATCAAAATAATAATTGTCAGAATATTTCTTAAACGTTTTATTAACTAAATCTAATTTTAGGACATCAAAACAATTATCTTCCGGCTCAGCCAACCCTTTACTGCAAATTAATTCCGGCAGGAACAAAGTTTTCAAAGTGGTTTCGATTGCTTTTGCTCCCAGCAGTTCTTCTTCTTTTTCAAAAAGTGCGGCTTGCTGATATTTATAATAAAAAATTATCCCAAAGAGGATTAAAACAAAGAAAATAAATAAGACGGCAATAGTTTCAGATATTTTTATTTGTCCTTTTCGATTCATTTTTCGCTTCCTGTTTTTAAGTTCCGAGTCTAACCTTTTTTTACAATTAATCCTTTTTGATTTAATTTAATAAACTCTTTCATCTAATCTAATATAATTGAGCACAATTTAACCGCAAATCTTCGTTAATTTTTTCTAATTCATTGGCGACGGAAATTATTTCTGCACAGGAAAGGGGACTTTCTCCAAAACTTAGTTCTAAACGACAGCCGGCTGCACCGGCATTAAGAGCTCTTAAAGTATCTTTAACATTACTTTTATATTCTAAAAGAAGAGCAATGCATTCAGAACTGGCGGGTCTGTTTTTATAAAAATCGACCATTTTTTTTAATTTCCCGCCTATTTTTCCTTGGGTAATTTCTTCTCCGCCATACACTTCCGTTAAAATTTCTAAACGGTTAAACGCTTTTTTTATATTACAATTATATAATTCGGCATTCTCTGTAAAAATAGCTGCATATTTAGCGGCATTTCTTTCTTCATCCAGGGAAATTATTTCAATTGGTTCTGGGTTTAGTTTTTTCCAAGTATTTCCTTCTTTCTGATAAAAATTAGCCCAGTTTGTGCCGCGGATAAAAGTAACGGCGCTGACATCCTGATCTAGAAATAAGCTTAAACCGGCAGGAATCCCTTTTTCAGGTATTTGCGAGCCATCAACATCGACCACTCTGACTTTAATCTTCCCTTCGGCTTGAAGATCATCTAAATTAGCAACATATTCGCGGTTAAAGCCTTCTTTTTCAAGTCCGGCAGTCGCATCTAAAAATTCAGTGACAAATTCTTCATCACTTCCAACTAAATAATATTTTACATTAGGGGCAGTTACAAATAAGAAGTCAATAACTTTAAAAGGAAGATGATAAGGTAAACTCCAGAAGAGGATAAATGGGCTTTGGATTTCTTTTGGTGCAAACAAAGGATCAATGGGATTTTGTGCTCTGGCCGGTTTTCCTTTAAGGCCAAATTCACCGACCCCTTCAATACAATCAAAATATAACGTGTAATCAGACAAACCGCCGGCTTCAACTGAATTCTTAGTTTTTTCAGATACACTTGCACCCGATAAAATTGAATCCATAATTCTCACTACTTCTCCGGATAATTGCTCTTCAGAAACTTTAGCCTGCCTAACTACAATACCAATAAAGAAAAGTAAAATTATGGCTCCCACTAGCGCAACATAGATCCAATTAAAAGTTAATTCTATTTGTCCTTTCTTTTTCATTTTCATTTGGTTTTTTATTCCTTCAGTTTTCTATTTAATTTCCAGCCTTGAACCCATAACACTCAGCTAGAAACTAATTTAGGAGATATTTCTGTTTTATCTCCTTTCCCTTCTAAAATAATTGTAAATTGGCCGTCTTTAATAGGCAGGCATAAAAAATTTTTCCCATCTGGAGAATTAATACTAATTTTATGCACTTTAATTTTGGGAGCAACTGGTTTTAAAAATACATTTTCATTAACAGTATCATATCCAGAAGACATTTCCCAAATACTGTATGCCCCTAAATCAGAATCTTTCAGTGCCAAATCGGGCGGTGCATCTAAATCCACAAAACAGATTTGAGAATATTTTGCCGGAACAGTAAAATGTTCTACTCTTACCGATCCATACTCAGTATAAATTCGCTTGACTGAACTTTCCAATGAGGTTTTAAATTGAACAAACGCAACATTTTCTCCGCTCTGTAAAAAATCAGTGATAGCTTTATACCCAAAAATCATAACTAAAGCAAAAGTAAGCGCAGCTACAATAAAGACAAATACCTCGCCAACCCCTAACCCTTTCTTGTTTAACCCTTTCTTGTTAAAAAAATTTTTAAAAAACATGATTAAATCACACTTTCCTTTTCTTACTTAATTTTCTTAATTCACTAAAAATATCTTTAGCTTCTTCTTTGCTGACTACTTCTTGGATATCTTTATCTTTAGTTTTTTTAGCAATATTTTCCAGTTTAGTAAAAATATTTTTTTCTTCTATCCTCAATCCCGGTTTAATTTCGCTTTTATGTTCGGAATATTTTTGAGCAAGATCTCCTAAACGAGTTAAATGAGGAGCTTTCTTTTTAAGCAAGACTTCAACATGAGGAATATTCTTAGACTGCTGGCTAAAGGTTCCAAAAACAGAAGATCTCTCTTGCAAGCGGGCTTTTTCTTTTCTTGCTTTTCTTAGCTCCAGCAATTTTCTTTCCCAAGCTGAAAGTACTCCCCGTGCTCCTGCTTCTGCTGATTTAATGGATGAAGTAAATCTTGTTCCGGTTTGTTTTTGACTAACTCCTCGACTTTTAGCTGAGTATTGGTAATAATAAATCAAGTAAGCGGTTCCACCTAGAACAAGTAATAATCCTAAAATTAAGAAAATCCAAGCGAAAAGGCTTGTTTCTTTTTCTAAAGGAAGCAGTTCTGGTACTGGTTCTGGTTTAGGAGCATCAGCTACGCAGGGATTTAGTTGCTTAATATATTCTTCATAATTGCTTAAGCCATCGCGATCATAATCTTCTAAGGAATCATCTATGCCATTTTCATCGGAATCGGCTTTTTGATAATCTAATCCACAGCCAGATTCATCAAAAGTTTTCTCCCAAACATCGGGCAACCCGTCTTTATCAGAATCGATTTTAGTTAAGGATTCAGGCACTTCTCCGCTGGCACAGCCAAGAGTGTCAACAATTTTGCCTGTGCCGGTATTTGCACACTGATCACAACGATCGGAAATGCCATCACCATCATTGTCTTTAAATATAATTATCTGTGATTTGGTATAATTGTTTCCCGCACTATCAACTGCTGAATAACATAACCAGCTTGTTTTTGTAAAAGCTATTTTTTGCCCGTTATAAGCAAGAGTAGCATTGCAAAAGGTCGCCGAAGCCGCTATCCCATATTTAAGTTTACAGGCAGTAGTGTCTTTACAATATAATTCCACCAAAGCAGAAGTACAGCTGGTATCGTTGGTTGCTATTAAAATTTCTGGAGCGCCGGTGTTCTTGCAAATGCTTTCATTTCTGGAAGTAATTATAAACCCATCACTAGTTGCAAATTTACCTTCATTGCCGGCAGCATCTATTGCTTTTATCCTTAGGTTATAATAATTGTTTTCTTTTAAGCCGGCCGTAGAGATATTGATAGGTAATCCTGGGCCAACACTGGCAGAATAAACTTTCTCGCCGGAAAGGGGGCTTAGCTGATCATTTTTAGTGGCGTTGGTTAAATATTGAGAATAACTATTAGATAAATTTGTTGGAATAGTCAATTTAAGATTAGCTGTAGTGAAGTTTTTTATTGAACCTTGATTATAAACTTCATAATAATAACCACTCAGATTCTCTTCATTGGTATAAACTAATACATTTACTTCTTTTCCCCCGCAGGTAGAAGTACCATCATTGATGCTGGCGATAGTTGGGGGGGTAAAATCAATCCTAAAAGTAGCTTTAGCCTCTACGGTCTGCTCACCCATAGTGCATTTAACCGGAATAACATATTCTTTTTTCTCTTCTAAATTTCCTAAATAGACGGTATGAAAATTAGTGTTAACTCCTTTAGAGAAAAGTTCAAAAGTATTGCCTAATTTATATTTACAAATTGCTTTCTTAAGCGTTTCTACTGCTAAAGTAACATTTTTCTCCCTGATAAAACCATTAGGGCTAATGCTTTTGATATTGCCTACTGCAGAATAATCAACTTTAAAATTAATTTCTGCAAGTTTAGAAAGATTTCCGGCCCCGTTCTTACACATTACCTTAAAAGAATATTCTTTTTCTGCTCCTAAGAAATTAATGGCATAATCAGTTTGATGTTTAGTATTAAGCTGTCGGTCGTCTATGCCGGGGAAAGAATATTCCATCGTTTCATACTCAATGCTGCCTTTCTTTTCAGAATCGTCGCTGTACTTACATTGGGTTTTATCATCGGTTTCTACAAATAAAGTAGTTCTAATTTCTTCAAAAATATTGTCTGGTTCAGCATAAGCTTCTTTTATTTGAGGAGCGGTAGGATCAAATTCTAAATTAAATTTTTGTTCGGGACTAATTTCTCCTTCTGAATTTTCACATTTAACATACACTAATTTGGTCCCTCCTTTCTCAGGGTATTCTGAGAATACGCTGGAAGGGAATTCTGCAAAAATATATTTTTTCTCTTCATTTGGTTCTTTTATTTTATATGGCGGAACTTGTTTATAATCAAAACCGAGCCCAAAATCAAATTTACATTTTACCGTCGGAATTTTAGTAAAGAACTGCCAAGTAAAATTATTATTGTTGCTGATTCCCCATACTTCGCCTAAATAGTAATACAAAAAGGGTTTTTCTAAAGTGATTCCATATCCTTCGATGAGAACTTTTCCGCAACTGGGCCTATAGACGGGATTTTTAGCTTTATCTGTAGAATAATAACAAACTTTAGTGCTGTTTTTTAAGATTACTTCTTTGGAAAATTCTTGGTAATTAGGATTTTTAATAAGCTCGCAGCCTTCACCTAAACAATAAAAAGTTTTGTCACAGGCAAAACCTACTGCAGTGCATTCAAAACTAAGAGCCACTTTTTCAATAAAAAATTCTTCCCAATTAAATTTAAGGGGTTTAATTTCCCGTGCCCCTTCTTTTAAAATAACTTGGGTTTGCGGTGCCGTAAAATCAACGGTAAAGTGGAAGAAATCCTCATAAATTTGATCGCCAAATAATTCCTTGCACACCACTTTATATTCACCGGCATATTCTTTTTCTACCAATCCAGAAACGGGAGCAGTTGTATGCACTTTCCCTTCTTCATTACTAACAAAATCAGCTACTTTGGAATTATCTATAGCTAAATATAACCCGCAGCTTGCCCCAGAAATAGTATTTACTTTAAAGAAGGGACTAGTAGAACTAACCACCCCATACAATTCTGGGGAAATAAGTTCTATTCTCTCTTCTAAATCGAAGGTATATAATTTTTCTTTAACCTTTTCATTGCCATGATTATCTTTACAACTTACCGTAAGACGGAATTTAATCCCCCGTAACCCCGTAAAAGAAATTTCTTTTCTTTCTACTTCTCGGGCTATTTGTTTAGTGATTGTTTCTCCTGCGGGCAGAATTTGCTCTAGCTTAAAAGAACAACTCATCGGTTCACTAGTCCCTTCCAGATAGACCGTTAAATCAGTAACATCGCCGGTTGTTTCCAGCTGCTGGTTAATTTCAAACTGGGGAGGAACATTGTCGATATAAACAAAAGCAGACTGAACTTGCTCTTGATTAAAATATTTATCTTTAGAATAATATTTTAAGACATAAGTTTCTCCAGGAATATTTTGTTGCAAATATTCAGAGTCTAAGAAATTAATAACCAAAGTTTCATCTTTTAATTTACCAGGATAATGCTTTTCGATAAATTTAGTGCAGATGCCCGGATCTTTAGGATTAGCGCTGGTTAAACAAAATCCAACTACCCCTAATTGGTTCTCTTTATCTACCGCCTGGAAAGTAAGGTTGGTTTGGGTTAAGGAAAGAACATTTAATCCTCCCGAAACTAAAGTAGTTCGGGGGGGGGCATTATCACGCATACACGATTTTATTTCTCCAGGAACCTGAGCACAATCATCTTTTTTATCTCCATCCCCATCTTTAATACAACTTCCCGAGCCTTTTGCCTTACCGGACCAAACACATCTTTGCCAGCCGCAGCGATCTTTGGATAACGTGATTTCTTCCCGATTATTTTTTTCTAAATTCTGTCCGCCCGTACATTCACTTTCAAATTGATAAGTATAACAATTAATTTCGCTGGTAGGTTTTTCACCGCAGGCAGCACAAGATTGTAAAGGGGCTTCTTTAGTAATAGAATTAACAAAACATCTTCCTAAAGCTGAACAAACTTCGGCCGTACAGAAATAATTTTCAAATACACCATTTTTAGTTTCCGGGCTGCATAAACTGCATTTATCGTCTTGATTATAACCTGCCTCAACACAATATCCCGCGCCGGTTTCCGGAGTAACAAAAAGAGGTACATTCAACCCCGGAAATAATTTATTATAATCAATTAACAAGCTGCTGGCTGCCCCATTAACCCAAGTGCATTTACTCCCTAAACAGTTATTGATCTTACAGGCATCTTCGCTTTTATAATCAAAACAACTTTTTAATTTATCACAAGGGTAACAACTATCTACAATCGAACTAGTATAGTCATAGTAACAAAAATTTGCTGCTCCGCCCTGCTCCGGTAAAGCTTGCCCATAACAACTGCTTTTGGAATAATATAACCCGAACGGATCGGCTTGCTGAACCTGCATCCCACAAACTCCGGAAGTTTTACAGTCAGCTTTATGTTCGCTGGTTTTAGCACAGAAATAATAAGGGGTGTCCTGAAGAGAACAATCCTTTGAAACCACTAGTTGATTTTGCTCATTGCAGATCCATACTTTTTTAGACATACCTTCTCCGGCAAGACAAAACAGTTCCCAGCCAGTTTTTTCAAAATATTTATTCTCACATAACTTATTGCCTAAAGTAATCGTGGCAGAAACCGCCGTTTCAGATACGGCTTCATCATATAAAGCAATGATTTTATAAGTATAAGTTTTCCCCCACTCCACATCGGTGTCAATCCAAGAATTTTCTGCTGGAGAAAATTCAGGATGCCCTATTTCTACTGCGTCTTTTATTTTAGTGATCAAATAACTGCGCACTTCTGGACAGGGCTTGGTCCATTTTAACTGCACTTGCTTTTTTCCGCGAATAGAGTTAGCAGAAAAAGCTTCCACCTCCTTAGGCGGATTAGGGAAAGTACATTCGCCTACGTATTTAGTTAATAATAAATGGTAATTAGTAATAGATTGCCCAGGCTGGAGTTTGACTTTTTTAGATATTTTATAATCTTCATAAACAGCAGTGATTTCATATTCTTGCTCTTCTCCCGCTGGGCTTAAAGCTAATCGATATTCACCCAGCTCGTATTCCTTACCAGGATATTGCGAGTAACCTTTAAAGACGCTATTTAGATAAATCTTTACGCCATAACGAGCTTCCTCTTCTTCAAAAAGGCCGTCTGCTGGGTTTATGTCAATGTAAGTTCTCCCGGTGATACCTTCAAAAACAATTTCTTCAAGAAGAAACTCTAAAGTGGTGGTGCCAGCAGCTAAAGTTATTTCTTGTTTAAAAGGAATCAAACCAACTTTACTGGCTGTAAATACATATTTACCTAAAGGAAGTTTATCGATAGCATATTTACCTTCTTCATTGGCATACAGCTGCCCGTTTACCGGACCAGTCCAGGAAATAGCTGCGTCTTTTAATCCTGCCCCCTCTTTATCTATAACTATTCCCTGAACTTGAGCATTGCCTTCGGCTTTAATCAAAGTTAAATTTTTCTCTAAAACTTCTCCGGAAGACAATGATAATGATAATGAACTAGAAAAGTATCCGTTTAAAACCGCTTTAATTAAATATTGCCCGGGATTAAGTGCAGGAAAATTATATTTTCCGGAACTATCGGTAATTTGGGTGGCAATATCACGGCCTTCAAAAAAGACTTTAGCGCCTTCTAAACCGACTAATTTTTCATCTAAAATGTAACCGCTTAACCTAGCCTTTTTAACTTCAAAAGGACAGTAAGTCTGAATACATTTTTCTGTATTCATGTTCACATTATCAAAAATAATACTGGGAGAATCAAAAATACCTAATTTTTTTGCCCGATCTTTACATTCATAAAAATTAAGATTAAATTCACAAAAACTAGTTCCCTCAATTTTACAACAGCCGGGATCGCACCATTCTGGATATTGTTCCTTAGGAACGGGTTCCCCGCTTAATTGAGTACACTTGCCTTTAGTGTGGGTTTGGCAGTCAACATTACAGATTATTTCTGCACATTCTGGGATTTCAGAACAGTCAGAATTAGGAATAAAAAATTCATTTAAATTGCAGTCGGGATAATCTTTACAATCTAGCTGAGCCGTAGTATCCAAGATTCCTTTTGCACAATAAAGATCTTCATCTGCTTTCGGAAAAACGTAACAGCCGGCAGTTTCTCCTAAAACAGAAAAACTAAAGGAAAAAATTAGTAGAAATACAGCCAAAACTACAAAAAACATACCTCTTTTTTTCAAGATCATTCTCTTCTTTAAATAAAAGTCTTTTTGTTTATAAATGTTTTTAGAGAGAAAGAAGTCTCGAAAAGTTAAAATTTAAGTAAAACCAAAAAGAGAGTTATCAGAAGGCCACCATTAAAGTTTTATCGAGCTTTATTTGGGCTTAACCAAGCCTCTTAACTTAGAAATAATTAATTCATTTTCCTTCTTTTTGGCTATTTTTTTAGCTCTTTCTTGCTCTTTTTCATTAAATCTCTTAATTTCTTTAATCCTAATTTCTTTGATCTTATCATTAACAATTTTATCGTTAATTCTATTGTTAACTTTATTTTTTTTACTATTTTTAACCAAAGCTTCTAAATGTTGAAAATGGTTTATTTTCGGTGGTCTTTGCTTTGGCCGGTGATACTTAACGATTCGGCTTAACTTAGTAAATGGATCTCGAGTTTTCTGAACTGGTTTATCCGAAGTGGGGCCAAATGTGGCTAACAAATCTTCTCGTTCTTTGATTTGTTTTTTATGCTCCCAGTTTTGCTTTAGTTCTTTAATCCTTTTTCCAACTAAAGAATTCTTAAAATTAAAATTTAACCAAGAAAGGGTTTTTTTTGTTGGTAAACCAGTAAGAGGAATTTTTTTAAATAATCGTTTTTCTCCGGTTCTCCACTTATAGAAGATATATAACAGCACAGCTAAAAATAATAAAAATAAGATGGCTAGTAAAGGTTCCGGTTCCATTAATTAAATGCCTCCCAAGCAGAGTTAACCATTAAGCATCACCCACGCATTTTCCTTGCTGACAGGTTCCTTTAAAATTACCATTAAAATTAGCATCACAAAGACTGCCGTCATCAAAGCCTTTCTCTTTAGGTCCGGAAATGCAGCTGCAATGGAAAGGGAAAGAAGGATCAGGTAAGTTAGTAATTTCATTTTTAAGTGCTAAAGCATTCAAATTAGTGGTATCAAAACTTCCTAACCGGGTTGGATCTCCAAGGTAAACAACGGCATTAGGAGCAGTGCAAAATTTCTGGCAACCCATACCTCCATAACACCACCCCTTAATTGGTTTTTTGTCAACAATTTTGTCGACGAAACGGAAGGCTGGCCCATCTTGGCAGTTACTATTAATGCCCTCGCTACCACTATTACAACCATTTTTGCCAGGAAGACCACACCATAACTGGTCTTGATATAATTGGTTTTCAAAGTCTCCATTACACATATTTCCTCGCTTTCCATCACAATACCTTCTTTGTTCTTCCCAAACTAAACCCTTTTTTAAAGCAGTATACCCCATATATTCATTTAATTCGTTTTTGTATAACTTACTTTTGACTTGACCATAACAGCCCGGTTCAGGATTAGTAAAACAAGGCTCGTCTTCTTTAGTTTTGAATTCAAAGTCAGCATTGCAGCAACTATGGGTAGCTAAGAAAGGGTTACTGTTTGGTTCAAATTCACCTTTCCAGACATAATTGCCATTTTCGTCTTCGGCAAATTTATACTCGTGATATTTTTCCTGCTGAGTTTTAGCACCAGGGTTATAAGCAAAAGGGCGAGTTAGATTAATATGAGGGATGCATTGTTTAACTAACACCGTAGCAGTTTTAGACTTTCCTAATAAATCAGCAACACAGTAATTCTGGGAAAATTTTAATTCTAAAATTCCCATGCCCAAATCTTGGAAGGGAGATAGTTCAAATTTTTTAAGGACTTCGGACCATTTTTTAAGTTCCGTTTCAGAATAACTTTTCATACTACAAGTATAACGGTTCTCCTCCCCTTGCTGAGAAGGAAACGCATAACAATTCTCTTTAGCAGATTTGTCGTTATAACCTAATCCCACTACGAGATTGACTTTATCCTCGGTAGTATAGGTAAAAGTAACCCCGCCCTTGCCAGTGGTAAGAGAATTTTCTGGCAGGGTAACCCGTACAAACACCGGATCCTCCGTAGAGAGGATATAATAATCTTTAGCCATCTTCTGCATAGCTTCTGAATAAGGCACTAAACCCGTACCTAAATCAATTTTATAATCCATATCTAAAGAAAAATCTACAACCATGGGGCGGTCAACTAAAATTCTTACATTCTGCCAGTCGCTTAATCCGTGCTCATCAACAGCAATCGCTTTAAGATTAAAAAGACCTTTAAGTAACGGAGTAATCAAATAATTTGGCCCAAGTTTATTACCAAGGTCGCTTTTAAATTCATATTTAACTACTTCGTCTTCATCCGGGTCTAAAGCAAATAAAGTTGTATTGATTTTTCCCAACTTAGGATCGTCTTTGATGACTAAATAATCGTAACCGGCCTGTAGACATTCTTTTCTTTTGACATAATCTAAAGCCGGCGGCCGATTTTGCCGCACAAAACGATATAAATATTTTTCCGGTTGATCTAAGATGCTCAGGGACTTAAAGACGAATAAATCGTCACCTTTATCTAAAGGAGTTTTCTCCATTTCTACGCCTAAAGAAGAATATAAATCGAAGTATAAAGCACGGCTGCATAAAAAATAACTTTTAAACTGGGATACTGCCGGAGAACAGCCGCGAACGGAAATTTCACTCCCATAAGTAAAGGCTGGGCTTTCGATGACTTCTTCAGCATAATTAAAATCTACAAATTGCAAATCCATCCCCAAAGGGAAATCTACAGCTGCTTTTAACAATTCTCCAAATTTGCTGGGGTAAAAAAAATCAAATGTGGATAAGTGAAAAAATTCTTCCTGACCGACGCTAAATTTTAAAGGGTAATTAATATTAACATCAATTCCATCCGGAAAAATCTGTAATTTTAAATCCATTCCGTCTGATTCAACGTCTAAGCTGCTGGAAACCTTATTTTTAACGAAAGTTTCTACACACCACTGCGCTTTTTCGGTTAAGAACCTTCTTAAGTCAGCTTCAATCGTGCTTTTTTGAATTTCTAATTCCCCAAATTTTAATTTAGTGTTAGGATATTCGTAATGACAGAATTCTTCAGGAGTAGAATCATTATTACAGGGATAAGCTTGAGGAAAAAGTGGATAAAGTTTATTGGTGATGGCATAAAAGATTCTTTCTTCATCTGTTCCAGGAGGATAACTTTTTCCGGTAACTCCTTCCTCAAACTTTATTCTTCCTCCGGGCTGATCATCCCAGAGCCGGCCTTGTTTGCCGATTAGCACCAAGCCTTGCTCTAATTCATCGGCCAAACAATCTTCCACAAAAATACGTAAAGCTTCTTTTTTGAAAAGTTTAGAAATGGACTCTTCCTGTGCTTCTTTTAATTGCCTTTCCTTAAACTGCCCGGTAATGGCAATTACCATCAGAAAAGCAAACAGGATTAGAATACCCATAATCATAAAAATAGTTATTTGTGCTGTTTTCTTGCGGTTAAAATTAGCCTGCTCACTACTAGCTCTATTCTTCCTCTTTTTGTACATACAGCTAAAAAGAAACCTTTAAGACTTATAAATTTATTTAAGAAAGTTTATTTAAGAAAGAAAAGCTAAATAAAATAACCAACAAGCAACTAATTTAACTAACTCTTAATTTACCGGTCAACTGCGGCCAGAAGAAATCCAAACCCGCAACTACTTCTACTTTTTGCTTGGAACCATCTACCGAACAAGTTACTTTTTCCATTCCAGATAACTCTTCTAATAGTTCAGATTCTGCTTCTAAAGGTAATTTAATATTGTTGATATAATCACACACCGGAGTTTTAAAATTATCATATTCAGCGATTAAAGCTTGTTTTCCGGGTAAAACTTCTTTTAAAGCTCTTACTTTCTTTTCTCCCTGTTTTAAAATATAAATGTCCCGGAAATTTTTAGCTTTGGTCAGGAAACTTTTTTCATCAGATAGTTTGCTTTTTAGACCGAATAAATCATTAAACCATTGGGTTATTTTTTGAGTGATTTTCTTCCCTAATCCCGGCTCCAGATTTAAGCCTTCCTTGGCATAAATTATTGCATTTAAATCTTGGGAATAAAATAAGTCAGCATTAGGCAAGTTTAACCCGCTTAGGTCGCAAGGAGTAAATTTACCGGGTAGTGCACTTTTACAGATCTCTTTTATTTTGGCCGGAGAAATTTCTGCCGGAATTAAAGTGTTCAAGAAAGATTTTTCATTATCAATCTTCCGATTTAAAGTGGTGGCAAAGGCTAACTTAGTTTGTTTGCCGTCTTTATATTTCAGGACACAGAGGTTATTCACACAGGTATTTTCTTGATCTTGCACTAAATTACCTGTTCCGGTAATACTTTTAAAAGTATTATAACAAGTAGAAAGTAATTGTGGTTTCTGGGCCAGCTCTCCCATTTTTTGTTTGCTGGCATCTTTTAGTTTAACCTCACCACCAAGATAATCTTCTTCGTCTTTAAATTCCAATAACACTTCAGCATAAGGAGAGCAATACAAAATATAATCATCATCCTCGGCAACTTCAACTAATTTTGAAGCTACAAATTTAGTCCGGCTGGTCCAATCACCATTGTCGCAGTAATGGTCTAAAATATACTGGGCCGAGTCGATACAGATAGGATATTTTCCTTCGTAAAAACTGCCGGCAGTATTTTCATCCTTGCCGGTAGGAAGAACAAAACACTGCTCTTTCTTCTTGCAGAAGCCCCAGTTCTTTTCATTCCAATCTAATTTAACATCACCTTTAACCCATTTTCCAGCAATACAGCGGTAGTTTCGTTCCTCGTTAATGTATTCCGTTAAGGAGGTGGATTCAGTCATCGGCCGAACACAGGCATAACCATTCCAGCAGAAATCTTGCGGACAACAGGCCTGTCCGGAACGGGCATTAAAGTTTTCTAATAAAGGCTGGGGCTTATAGGTAGAGAAATCAGTTAGTTTAAATTCATCTTTTAATTGCAAGACCGGTTTTTCAATCTTACAATAGCCGGTAAATTCTAACACTAAATAAGATGCATCCCCGGTTTCTATATTGGTCAAATCTTCCGCTTCACCGGTAGCTTTACCGTCTTTGTCAAACAGGAAGCCTTTAACATTTTTACAAGCTTGAGTTTGGGAGAAATGTAATTTGCTGTTTTTAGGCACGGCAATGCGCTCTGAACGCAATTTTTCGTTGTCGGCAGTTAAAGATAAAACTCGGGTTTCTTGGTCAACATAATTATGTTCTTCTTTTTTAACCGGTTCATTATTTTTAAAAATATCCCAATGAGGGATTTGTCCTTGAGCACCATAATACTCAAATTCAGGATTGGAAATGAAATTGCGGGCTGGAAGAACCGAAGTAGAAAAGTTTCTTTTTTTAGCTGGAAAATTTTCTGCATCTAAAACTAATTCTGTTCGTTCATAAAATTGAGCAAGCGTTTCATCTTCATCAGGGACACTCATCGCTTCTTTATCATAACCAACATAATTAATATCTGCATCGCTCCAAGAATTAATCGTAGTGAAGCGTTCTTGATTAAATTCTCTTTCGACACTATAAGAGCAGAACCAGTTGTCAACAACAGAACAATAAGGCATATTCTTGTATTCTTTAAAACCGAATAAATTTTCCGGTGTTTTTTCCAGGAAAGAGGCTGCCTGGCAGCCGTAAAAGCCCGGTTCTGGTTTTGCATCTACTCCCTTATTATAAAATAAGATTTGCTGGGCTACTTTTTGTACTTGTATATTCCCAAACAGATTAAATATATTATTCTGTGGCGTTATCAAAGTTTGGATTGTTAAATCATTTTCGTCTGCAGCAATAAAAAATAATTCATATAATTCTGGATTAGGATTAATAATTTTATACTTCTTTTCGCCGGGAGGAGGAAAACTGTCTGGTAAAGGGTATGTACATTTATCCTTACCAATGCAGGAATAAGTTTGTTTAACAGAAGTTTTCTTGATTACTGGTTCTTCCGTTTTCAGTGGGAAATGCACGCCCTCTTTAAGTTTAGCGACGACGGCTAAAGGGTGGTTCCAGACTTCTTGGGCTTCGCCTTTTTCAATATACCAAGATCCGGGAGGAACTAAAATAGCTTCATTATCGTCCAAGACTGATTCTCCTTTCCCTAACAATTTGCCGACGGGCTCGTTGGTAAGCAAATCATAAACGACTAATTCTGCATACCCAGTAAATTCTTGATCCGCAGATTCCATCGCTTTAAACCACAAGACCGTTTTTCCGGGAAGGGCATTGAATTTAGAAAAACTAAAAGAACCTAATTGTTGAAAAGTGCTGCCTGGTTGTAAAATAGTTGAGCTGTAATAGCCTATAGAAGAACCACCCGGCTTGGGGAAATCATAATTAACCTTCAACGTAACTCCTGGCATTTTAATATTCTTAGTCGTATATTCTACGGCTTTACCCCAATATTCAACTTCAAATTCCACATTCATGGCCGTAGCCCCGGAAGCAATCACTTCTGAATTCCAGCAGCCAAAGCGATTAAAAGTAGTAGGAGTTTCGTCTGTGCCTTTGGTAACTTCTTGTTCCGGACTGCTGCCAGCATAATACTCATGCGGATCGTTTCCGCAACAATTAGCTGTTCCTCTTTCACTCTGGTCGATTTCTTCATCCGTGCCTAACCAGGCCTTCTTCCCATATAGTTGAGTACATAAAGTTTCGCCGGTAAGTTTAGTTTGTCCAGAATCATAATCTGCATCAGTAATCCAATTATTAACCTCTTTAGAGTTTATTCCTGAACAAAGTAAAGGTTCTTCATTTTCTTTGCTTAAATAAATATTTCTAATACCTAAAAGAAATTTTTCACCAGTGTCAAAATTAATTTGCTTAATATTCTTTAAATTTTTAGGTAGAGGAACACGCACATGCATCCATTGCTGTTCCTCACTGGAAAACAAAGGGTTATTGATGACGTAACTTAACACATTCTGTTGAAAAAAGATTTGGTCTTCTGGACCACGAATAGTTAGTTCAACATCTAAAGGTAAGTCTTTGTCTTCAATCTTCGCAGGAGTACCGGCTTCATCACTAACAAAGCGAACCATAAAATTCAAATAATCGTAACCGGAAAAATCTAACAGCGTACCTTTGCCATAGAAAGTGTCATACCAACGGGCTAGAATTTCAACGGTGGGCTCGTATCTGTCTTTGGTAAAGTCTTCTATTCCTTCTGCAGTTTCTTTTCTCAGCGGCAGCGTAAATAATCCTTCTCCTTCCAGCCGGCCTTTAAGGTTATCATTTCCGCGCCAATCGTCTTTCCCAGTACATTCTGCCCAGCTGTAATGATCTCCTTCTTTATAACAGTAGTAATGGTTGCTTCTTATGGCTAAATCTTCTACATTTTCTCCAGTATCCGGAGCAGGAATGGTCCTGGTTTTAGCATCATAAGTGGTAGCATTACAAATGTACCAATCATAGTTATTGGAAACCACATCAAAAGCAGGTTTGCTCGGTTTTTTAAGAGTAAGAATACTATATTTAGCATTGTCAAAAGCATTTAACCAGCACCAATCACCGGGACAGCGAACTGAAGTGCCCTGATTATCAGGATTAGAATTTGGTTCCGGAGGAGGAGCAATAGTTTTGTCCCATTTTAAGTCTTGATCCATCCCCGCTAATTCTTCATCTTTGTTTAAGCAGATAAACTGCCCGCCTTTATCATTTCCTTTGCCTTCTCTTTTAACCCCTAAATCTTCTATGCCATTAAAGCCGCAGCAGTAACCTTCCTCTTCTCCGGTTTGAATCCAGGAGAATTGTTGATTGTAGATATTTTTTTGTGTTGCTGGGCAAATAATATCTTCACAATCTTTTTTTATTTTCTTTCCTTCTTCATCAACTTCGCATAGAATATCTTCAGTACAGGTTGCATCCCCTGTTGTTTGCATACAAGCCGCTTTGTTGTTGTGGCAGTTGTCAGGAGTATCACCAATTAAACCTGGTCCGATTAAAGAACTTTTACTATGAGTTCCATAAGTAAGACAGTCATTATTTAATTCATCGCCGCAAACTTCCGGTGCGCCGGGATTGATGCAGATAGCGCATTTGGAATTATCTGGATATTTACAATTAGAATCGCCAGTTTCTAAATCTACGGCCTGCTGCGGGCAAAGGTTGGGATTAGTAGCATCAGCTAATAAATTTTTATTGGGGTCTTTAGGATCGCCATTAGCACAATCACCCATGTCATCAGTGTAACCGTCTTTGTCGTAATCGTAGCCGAGAAGAGGTTGCCAGACCGAAACATATACTCCTGAACCTTTGGATGTTTCTACTTTAGTGCAATTATAGGCTTTGTCATTGGCCCAGGTTAGCGTTCCTTGCTGCTCTACAGTAAGATCACATTTATGCCAGAGTTCATCGTCGGAACAGATTAAAGCGTTTGTAGAATAAAACCAATAGTTTAAAACACAATCATCAGCATCATTGTCACTACCACAGCCAGCCGGAGCCATCCACCCTATATTACCCCCGCCTTCGTTTACTTTGTTTGATCTCGGATAAGTTTTGGTTATTGAATCATAAATCTTTCCTGGAGAATTGATTACCCAAGCAAAGTCATCATTGTCTGTACCCCCATCAGCTTCAATAACTAAAAACCAGCAACCAGAACCTAAACCTGTCTTTGAAGGTACATTGCCTAATGCAGTTATTTGTGATAAATCACATTCACCATCTCCAACTAGTGCTGTTTTTGTATTAGGAGCAGAAAATTTAGTTTCATCAAGCCATTCTTCACGATAATCTGCTTTTGGATCTCCGGCTAATTGATCAGCAAGATCGTTATCACAATCATTATCTCCTGCCTGACCAACTCCATGCTCATCATAACGACCTCCAATACTTACCCATTTCCCAACATTTATCTCCATCGCCAATCCAGAACTACTTAAAACTACTAAAAATAGAAGTAAAACTACTAGTAACATCCCTCTTTTTTTATTCATCTTAACTTAGAAGAAATCAATTACTTTATCTTTATAAATGTTATCGCAAAAATCCGCCACACTCGTCCTACATGGCGAGTTTGTTTGAGCACTTACTTTAACGAGTTGGTTTTTGGGATGCAAGAAGGCAAAGCCTTCTGCACAGAAAACTAAGTGGTTTTCTTGTGCCAAAAACACGCTGTTTTTGTGCATGAGGATTAATGCTCAATAGAAAATTTAAAAAAATAGAGCAACAACTATTATCTGCATTGCACTTTTCATTCTAACCATAACTTAAAGAGTTACGGATGCCTTTAAAGCAGCTATTTTTCCGCCGCATTGCCCTTGCCAATTATACCCTAACGGATCAGGCCGGCATTCAAAAGTATCGGCAATGCATTCTAAAACCTCTTCTGGAAAAGTTGCTTCAAAATGCTCCATGCAATCGCTTACCGTAGCATTAATATTGCCTCCAGCTCGAAGAAGGCAAACTGCTTGCGTAGTTTGATCGGGCACTTGGTGGCAGCAAGAGATAAAACGCTCACAAATCACTCTGGAAGCCTCGCCTTGATATTCTGATGCGCTTCCCGCTGAACCGTTATTATTAAAATTGGTGTAAGTATCCCCACAACCATGAGTAGCCCCGGCACAACCAGCAGCTATCGCTAAACCCAAAACAGTAAGTTCTGCTTTTTTCACTAAATTTTTTATATTCATTTTATCAATACCTCCTATTTAATAGGACTTAAATTGAGCGTTTCTTTATAAATCTTTCGTAGAATTAACCACTAAAGAGTAGTTATACTTAAAATACGCGAAAAAGCCTCTAAATCCTTCCTGCTCCGCAGCTCCATTTTAGCCGCAGCAAAGGTGCTGAACAGCAACTTAACTTTGTACTTTTGGCATAACTTTACATTGGCTTTTACTCTTCTCAGCCAATTGGCAGGACGAGCGCTATTCAACAGTTCAGCAAACGAAAAACCAATAAGTTTGCCTTGTTCAGCGGCAATTTTGCACAAAATCTGATCTAACCCTCCTCGGACATAATGCATGCTGTCTTTAGCATGAATATTCTCGATGCCTAAAATTACATCGACGGGAGTTTTTTCCAGGGCAAAGCGGAGTAGTTCTTCGTCCTGAACGCGATAAACGACCAAAAGCCCTTTTTGTTTAGCTTCTAAGGTTTTCTTAAGCAGCTCTTTTTTGCTCTTGCTTTCCAGCAAAATAAACTGCTCACCTAAAAAGAACGTTTTTTCAAAGCCTAAGCTGTTAGAAAAAACCACTAATTCTGGGCTTTTCTTCATTAAGAGATAATTATCCATGGGAGCTAAAAAGAGGGGTTTCTTTTTATAATTTACCTAAGCAAAGTTTATAAAACCAGCTTAAAAATTAACTAGATCCATTAACTTGGGCCTTATTTAGAGACTTGAGGGGGGAGCATGAAACTTACTGTATTTAATGAAAGAACACAAACTACTACTGCAGTTCAGTTTGAAGGAAAAACCGTAAAAGAACTTCTAAACTATTTATCTATTAATCCTGAAAACGTCTTAGTGCTCAGAAAGGAAGAAGTGATTACCACGGAGGAAACGCTGCAAGACGGAGAGAAATTGTATTTACTCAGCGTTATTTCTGGAGGATAAAAATGAATTGCGGTAAATGCGGGCAGCACGCAGTTATAGCTTTGCAGCATGGAAACTTGTGTAAGAAGCATTTCTTAAATTATTTTGAAAATAAAGTTTTCAAGACTATTAACCGCCACCAATTAATTGGTAGAGCAGAAAACCTATGTGTAGCAACTTCAGGAGGTAAAGATTCCTTAACCGTCCTGCATTTAACTCAGAAATACTTGAAAAAATATAAAATTGAAGCCACTTTGTTTGCTTTGGCTATTGACGAAGGAATTGCTGATTATCGAGAAAAAACTTTAACCGACCTTAAAGAATTTTGTAAAAAAAATAAAACCCAATTAAAAACAATTTCATTTAAAGAAGAATTTGGCCTAGAATTAAATCAAGCTTTTCCCAAATTTAAGAACACTAAAAAGAAACCCTGTAATGTTTGTGGAGTGTGGAGACGCTATTTATTAAACAAATATGCCAAAAAATTTGGGGCTAATCGAATCATTACCGGGCATAACTTAGACGATGAAGCTCAGGTTATCTTGATGAATATTTTTAAAGCTAATACAAAATTAGCTGGAAGATTGGGACCGGTTTCCGGAACTGGCGAGCAGGAATTATTTATTCAACGCGTTAAACCTCTTTATTTCTGCACGGAAAAAGAAGTATGCTTGTATGCTTATCTAAAAGGATTTAAAGTGCAATTTGCTGAATGCCCTTATGCTTCAGAAGGTTATAGGCATCATATTCAAGCTATGTTAAATGATTTTGAAAACCAATATGCAGGAACTAAACAAGGTATTATAAATTCTTTCTTGGATCTTCTGCCCCACTTGAAAAATGCAGAACCGGCCGTGCAAATAAAAGTATGTAAACGCTGTCAAGAATCAGCTAACCAAGATATATGCAATGCCTGTAAATTAAAAGAGTTGATCAACAATGAATGAGCGCTATTCCCGGCAGATTTTGTTAAATGAAATTGGATTAACCGGACAGGAACTCCTGCTGCAAAAAAAAGTAGCTATAATTGGAATCGGTGCCTTAGGCACGGTTGCTGCTGAATTATTAGTTCGTGCAGGCATAGGTAATTTATTATTAATCGACCAGGATATAATTGAATTAAATAATCTTCACCGGCAAACTTTATTTGCTGAAGAAGATCTAGGAAAAAGTAAAGCCCTTGCTGCAACAGAAAAATTGACTAAAATTAATTCTTCCATAACTATTTCTGCTGAACCGATTCGATTGAATTCAGAAAATATTGCTCTCTTAAAAAAGTTTGATTTGATTTTAGACTGCACCGATAATTTGGCAACCCGTTTTATAATTAATGATTTCTGTAGAAAAGAAAACCTCCCCTGGATTTATGCCGCAGCGATTAAAACTTCCGGTTATGTGATGCCTATTTTAAAAAACGGCCCTTGCCTTGGCTGCTTTTTGCAGGAAACTAATTTAGACACTTGCGATACCGTCGGAGTATTGAACACCGTTACCTGCTCCATTGCCGCATTGCAGACCACTTTAGCCTTAAAAATTATATTGGGAAAAGAGGTAGAGCTTTATCTTTATTATTATAACCTTTGGAATCAAGAATTTAAAAAAATAAAAATAAATAAAAGAAAAAATTGTGAAACTTGTAATGGAAATTATCTCTTCTTAGAAAATAAAAAAGGCAATCTTAAAAAAGCGATTCATTTTTGCTCGGCAGGAAAATACCAATTATTCGGACCAAAACCTTCTTTTAAAGAACTAAAAGAAAAATGGGAAAAACTTGGCCAAGTTATTGATGATGGAATAACCCTGCAGTTCAGAGAAATTAGCTTATTTAAAGACGGACGCGCGTTAATCAAAGCAAAGACTGAAGAGGAAGCTCAGATAATTTATTCTCGCTGGATTGGGAACTAAGTTTCAAACTGGTGCAATTCTTCTTTAACCTCATTAGAATTATAAGCAATTAAAGGCCTTAATACAATTAAATTAAGATTATAACTTTGATAATTTTCTAAGTTCTGCCCGCTGACTAAAACACTATTTTTAACCTGATTTTCCAGCTTCAAAAAATCTTTTACAATTTTTAATTTTAAAAGTTTAGGGCTAAATTGCTGCAATAAAGAAACGTCTCTTTCTTTTAAAGCAATCAAATTAAGATAGCAGCCGCGTTTTAGAAATAGTAATCCTGCTAAGATACTGGCTTGGTCTTCTAGTAGTAGCCACACTCTCCCTTCTATGCCCGTAGGCAGTCCCCCAAAACAAAGAATGTTTTCAAAGAATAAATACGCTCCCCCTTGATTAATTTCAATATTCAAAATCGTGTCAGGATTATTAAGAACAAACCGGAGCTTGCTGTTTTCTTCAATAAATTCTCCTACTAGCTGATTTAATTTTAAAGAAGTTACCAAAAAAGTTTTATCAGAACGTTTAGTTATAATTTTAAAAGTGCCTTTTTTCTGTTTTAATAATTCTAAAGCTGTTTTTTTAATGGTTTCTAAATCTTTTTCTACTTTAATTGCCGAAGAATAAGAAACCAGGCCAAATACTTTTTTCAATCGCTGATGTTCAGGAAAAAAATCAATGCTAAAACGCCCGCCTAAATTTTTTACCTCTTTTATTTTAGGAATAGTTTTTAAGTTTTCAACTAATTTTTTCTCAAAAAAGGCGCGATTTTTCCCTTTTAAGAACAATTCCCCGTAGCGTAATAATAAAGAGTTAAAATGCATGTGTTACCAAACTGGCTAAACCAGCCCTTCCTTTAAAAAAGTTCCTGAAAAAGGCCTTTTGGGTTTAAAAACAAAAAGAGGTATTTATAAAGGCAATATTTAAATAGTCTAAGCTGTATTTATAAAGGAAAGTTTAACCGGGGGTCATGAAATTATGGCAAAAAAAAGTTCTAAAAAGGAAATAAGTATTGTTAATATTGTTGTTTCTAGCAGTTTGGAAAAAGATATTCCTTTAGAAAAAATGGCTGCTACACTTCCTAATACGGAGTATAATCCCGAACAATTTCCTGGCTTAGTACTAAGGATTAAAGAGCCAAAAACATCTGCGTTGATTTTTTCCAGTGGAAAAATTGTTTGTACGGGTGCTCGAACCATTGAAGATGTTGAAAAAAGTATCCAAAGCATTATTAAAAGCCTTAAAAAATTAGATATTCACATCACTATCAAACCAGAAATAACTGTTCAAAACATTGTTGCTTCTGGAAGTATCGGCATGGATTTAAACCTAAATGTTTTAGGATTGAAATTGCCAAATACGGAGTATGAACCAGAACAATTTCCCGGTTTAGTGCATAAATTAAAAGGCACTAATGCCACTTTCCTTTTGTTCAGTAACGGAAAAATTGTTTGCACTGGGACTAAAACTGCAAAACAAGTCAATGAAGCAACCGATTTGCTTATTGAGAATTTAAAGAAACTTTTAAATAAGTGATATATAAGTTCAACAACCTAAATCTTTAAATTCCTTTCTTTTTTTTATAATTCAAAAAGGAGCCTCAGAATTTTCCACTTGGAAAAATTCTGGGGATTTTACGTGGGATAAAATTGGGGGGTGGAACATTTTGTTCTCCACATTAAATTATGGAAGTTGATGAGCAAATTAAGATATTCAGGGAATTTATTGAACAAAACCATTACCCCCCGCTGTTGGAAGCAGTGCGTAAAGGGAATAACTTTTTAATTTTAGATTTTTTAGGGTTGATTAAATTTAATACTGAAATTACTGATGAAATTTTAGAAAACCCTGAAGAGCTCTTAAAAGCGGCAGAATTAGCCGTAAAAGAGTTCGACTTACCCAAAAAAGTAACTAAATTTAACCTTAGGTTAATCAATATTCCCGATTCGCAAAAAATTCTTATTAGTGAAATCAGAAGTAAGCATTTAAAAAAATTAATCCGATTAGAAGGAATTATTCGACAAAAATCAACCGTGCGGCCGCACGTAACAACAGCCAAATTTGAATGTCCTTCTTGTGGTAATATTCTAAATGTACTTCAATTAGACAGTAAATATAAAGAACCCTCCCGCTGTGGTTGTGGAAGAAAAGGAAAATTTAAAGAAATAGCTAAAGAATTGGTTGATGGCCAAGGATTAGTTTTGGAAGAGGCTGTCGAAGATTTAGATGGAGCCCAACCTAAACGGATTAATGTTTTTCTTAAGGAAGATTTAGTCTCCCCTATCACTGAACGACGTTCTAGCCCGGGCTCTAAAGTGTGTATTGTTGGCTGGGTAGTAGAAGTGCCAATTACTTTACGTACAGGAGGGCAATCCACTAAATTTGAATTGATTGTAGAAGCTAATTCTATTGAAACTTTAAATGATGATACTATAGATATGCAAATTAGCGACAAAGATTTGGAAGAAATTAAAGATATTGCTAAATCCCCCGAACCATTGCATCTCCTTGCTGAAAATATTGCCCCTTCTATTTATGGACATGATAAAATTAAAGAAGCTATCGTTTTGCAATTAGCAGGGGGATGCCGAAAAGTGCGCCCGGATGGAATTACTACACGGGGAGATATGCACATGCTCTTGATTGGTGATCCCGGTTCAGGAAAATCACAATTATTAAGCCGAGTGTCGAAAGTTGCTCCTAAGGCCCGTTTTATTAGTGGAAAAGGAGCGACGGGTGCCGGTTTGACTGCATCTGTAGTTAAGGATGAATTTCTAGGCGGATGGTCTTTAGAAGCAGGAACTTTGGTTTTAGCTAACCGAGGATTTGCCATTATCGACGAATTAGATAAAATGGGCAAAGACGATACTTCTGCTTTACACGAAGCCTTAGAACAACAAACGGTTAGCATTGCTAAAGCAAATATCCAAGCCACGTTGCATTGTGAAACCACAGTGCTAGCAGCTGCTAATCCTAAACATGGCCGCTTTGACCCTTATGATTTAGTGGCTACTCAAATCGATCTGCCCCCAACTTTAATTAACCGGTTTGACTTAATTTTTCCCGTTAAAGATCTGCCTAATCGGGAAAAAGATACTTTAGCTGCTTCTTTTATTCTTAACCTCCATAAAGACCCTAAAAATGTGACTACTACTATTTCTACTGAACTACTCAAAAAATTCTTTTCTTATGCCCGATCTAAAATAAATCCTAAGATGAGTGATGCTGCTATTGAAGAAATAAAAGAATATTATGTTTCTATGCGTAATTCTGGGGTTTCTGATGAAAGTAATATTAAAAGCATTCCTATTACTGCCCGTCAATTAGAAGCTTTGGTAAGATTATCAGAAGCTTCTGCTAAATTAAGATTATCAAAAACAGTTAGCAAAAAAGACGCCCAGGTTGCCATTGGGTTAATTGATTATTGCCTTAATCAAATTGCTAAAGATTCTGAAACTGGAAAAATAGATATCGATCGCTTAGGGGGAAGTAAAATTACTGCAACCCAAAGAAATACTATTAGCGAAATGAAAGAAATAATTAATTTACTAGAAGAACAGCTTAACAGTAAAATAATCCCTATTGAAAATATTGTTGAAGTTGCTAAAGATAAAAACATCACCCCAGAAAAAATAGATGATGCTTTGGAAAAATTGCGTCGATCAGGAGATATTTTTGAACCAAAACGAGGTTTTATCCAAAGACTTTAAAAAACTTAAAGAAGTTGACCCCGAGAGATTTTTATGCTTCCTGAAAATAAAAATGTATCAGATACCCGCTTTTTTGCAGTTAAAACTACTATCAAAGAATTATTATCCAGCACTTACCTGGAAGGGGAAGACCAAAAACCAAACTATTTGCTGACTACAGAACAACGAAAAATATTTCGATTAAATGTCTTAGCTACAGTTGTAAACAAAGAACAACAAGGAGTTATAACTAATTTTTTAATTGATGATGGAACAGAAAAAATAATTCTTCGTTTCTTTGAAGAAAATAAAATTTCTAAAAATATTGCGATTGGGGATGTTTTATTGATTGTTGGAAGGATTAGGATTTTTCATCAAGAAAAATATATTTCATCAGAATTAGTTAAAAAAATTAATCCTTTATGGTTAAAAGTAAGAGTTTTGGAATTAAAAACTCCTAAAAATGATTTGATTAAAAACTTAATTAAGAAAAACAAACCTCTAAAACAAGAAGCTATTAGCAACGCCGAAGAAATTACAGAAGATAACCCGCAAAAGGAAAGCTTTGATTTGCCAGCGCAAAAATTAAGAGAACTTATTTCTGCTTTGGATTCAGGAAGCGGTGCTTTTATTGAAGAAATCATTGAAAAATCTCCTTTAGAAGAAACCGAACAATTATTGGAAAAGATGTTAGAAACAGGAGAGATATTTCAAAATATACCTGGAAAAGTAAAAGTTCTTTAAGATTAAACATAAGTAGAAATAATTAAAAAATATTTTAAAATCATAAAATAGGTTTAAGTGAAAATTTTAACTAAACAAGACGGGAGTAACATAAACTTCGATAACTCCTGCCACTAATAAAAAACCCAAACTGATTAAAACTAAATCTAAGATGTCTGTGACCACTCGATCATCACCAATATCGTGTTTCATTATTGCTATAGAAATAATGCTTCCAGCTAAACCCATTATAAAATATGCAATAATTTCTAAGATGCCATGAGACATATACCTAAAAAAACTAAATGTTGCTGCACCAAAATAAAATGAAACTTTACTAAACCCTATTAAAGCCGCAGTTTTACCTAATTCTGTTTTAAGTAAACTGCCAATGGCTACAGCTATTACTGATGCATTCCAAGTTAAGACAAAAATAGCTCCTGTTCCGTAAAGTAAAGAAAATAATAAGCAAAAAAATAACACTTTTAGATTATTAGTAAAGATTTTAACAAAAATATCTATCTTAGTAATATTGCCTTGAACATAATTATTTACATTTTGAATGGCATTTTCCTGTAAACTGAAAATAGTGTGAACTGCCTCTTGAGGTAATATTACATAAGCAAAAACTAAAGCTGTAGTTATACCAAAAAATAAAAAGAGCATAGATAAAATAGCTTTAGAATGCTCTTTAAGTAAGCTTAATTCCTGCCCCATTTTGGTATCAATATCTTCTTCGCTCTTAACAATTATATATAATAAAGGCAACACAGCAATAACAATTAAAAAAACTGTTAAAAGCCCAGCAACTTCCCTGAATACTAAATAAGATAAAAATAAACCAATTATGGAATAAAGAAAACCAGCAAAAAAAAGATTCCACGGTCTTCTTTTTAATACAATGAAATTAAACATAGATTCTAAAACCATTCAAAATTAATAACCTAAATACCTATATAAATATTACTATTAACTAATTGAAGTTAATTTTAAACATAGATTTAAATAAATTTAAAATCAATCAAAAAGAGTTTAAAAGCTTCTTTCCTCAGATACCCGTCAGTTTCCGATGGAAACGTGAAGAATTTTATTTGAAAGCATAGTTTTGTTGTGAAAAGAGTTACATTTTGAATTTAAAACTTAATTACAAGCTAAAAAGACTTAAAAAAAAGAATAAATAAAGTTTAAGCTTATCTTATTTCTTTATTTCTATTGGAAAACTGAATTTTTATAAGTTAAACTTATAAATCAAGCAGATCATTATAAGAAGTCTTAATTTAAGAGGCTTTTTTATTTGTATTTAAAACGTTAAATGTAATCATTTAAACTTAGAATTAATTCTATTAATTGATTATATTTAAGACTTAAAATGGAAAAGATAATTAATAACCCTATTTGTTTAATAACAAATAGCTAATAAAATTATTATCTAAATTAATTAATAACTTTGTTTTTTAATTTGAAAGTTGTTTTAATTTGCTATTAATTGTTTTGTGAGTTACTTCAACTTTAAATACATCTTATTTTTATAAAATAATATATAATAAGAATGATAATGATAATAATAATAATAATGAATAATAATAGGTAATAATAGATAATAACTTATAATATTCTATTTATTTTCAATATAGAAAATAATATATAATAAAATATATCTTTATTATATTATTATTATTAATTATTACTAATTATTACTAATAAACTTAAACTTAAATTAATTGTATTTTAATACTATCTCAATAAGATTATTATACTTTTTAACAACACCTTAAGATTAACTTTTACTTTTGAATAATTTAACAGAATCATTGATTCAAATGATTTATTATTTTTAATTCAAATGATATATTTTCTTTAATTTTTGATTATTATTATCTATTTACTACTTAATAATTTTAGAATAAGTATTTATAGTAGGCTTAGGTCATTTATCTTTATCTCCACACGCAAAGTTAATTATAAAACACCAACAATTAAACCTATAGTTATCAATTTATATCTCCTATCGTCAAATAATTTATTAAGGTTACATTCAACCAAAAATAGAACCTGTCTCAAGATTATTAAGCTAAGTTCCATCAGAAATAAGGGGGTATAGCTATTAAATGTTAAAAATAAGCAGTTTTTTTGAAAAATATCTAAAAAAAGACACTTTTTTTACAAATAAAAACTGTTTATTATCTACTTATGTCCCTGATGAGATCTTTTATCGGGAAGAGCAAATTCAAGAAATTGCCAATATTCTTGCTCCTGCTCTTAGGATTGAGAAACCTTCTAATTTGTTTATTTATGGTAAAACTGGAACTGGAAAGACTATTTCCGTTAGGCAAATCTTAACCTACATGGAAAAAATAGCTCTAGAAAATAAAATAGCCCTCAAAACAGCATATATCAATTGTAAATTAAAACGGGTTGCAGATACAGAATACCGTTTAATAGCACAATTAATTAAAGAATTTGGTCAAGAAGTCCCTCCTACAGGATTACCTACTGATGAAGTGTATAATACTTTTTACCAACTATTGGATCAAAAAAAACAGGTGGTCTTATTGGTGTTAGATGAAATTGATCAGCTTACTAAAAAAATAGGTGATGAAATTCTTTACAATTTAACCAGGATTAATACAGAATTAAAAAATTCCCAGCTTTGTTTGATCGGGATTTCTAATAATTTGGTTTTTGCAGAAAATTTAGATCCACGAGTCAAAAGCAGTCTTTCAGAAGAAGAAATTATTTTTCCTTCTTATAATGCTTTGCAGATCCAAGAGATCTTAAGAAGTAGGGCCAATCAAGCTTTCAAAGAAGGAACGGTTCAAGCAGGAGTAATTGAAAAATGTGCTGCTTATGCAGCTAGAGAACATGGTGATGCTCGTCGAGCTATTGATTTATTAAGGATTGCCGGCGAAGTTGCTGAAAGAAGTGGTGCACAAACCGTAGGAATAGAGCATTTAGATGAAGCAGAGAAAAAAGTAGAATCTGATAAAGTTATCAATGCAGTTATAAATCAACCAAGACAATTTCAGTCAGTGTTATATGCAATCTTATTAATAACTCCTCAGAAAAAAAACTTTTTTACTGGAGAAATTTATGATGTTTATAAGAATCTTTGTAAACAGACTAAATTAAATATTCTTACTCAGCGAAGAGTTTCAGATATCTTAGCAGAATTTGATATGTTAGGAATAATAAATACAAAAATAATCTCAAAAGGGAGATATGGTCGCACTCGGGATATTTGTTTATCTGTTGATGAAAATATAATTATTAAATTAAAAACCGTTCTTGAAAAATCTCTACAATTAGGGTGATTTTTAAAATGAACCCTCAACAAAAACTAATAGAAGAACTGTTTAATAAAGGTTTTCTGGTTAATAAAGACTTTTCTAAAGAGTTAAACCCTAGTCTTTTAGACAAACTTGAATGTGAAGAAGACCTTTTAGTTTTAAATGAAGATTATGTGGGCGTACTCACGCAACAAACTAGTTTGGTAGATTGGTACGATATTGATAGGTATAGGGTTGATGTTGAAAAAGAAAGAGATGAAGAATTATACCAAGCCCATTTACAAAATTTTAAAGGAAATAATCTTAATTTTAATCTTTCTTTAGGGATTCAAAAGCAGCAAGTTTCTAATCTTAAAGTAGAGCTTGATAAAACTTCTTTAGCTTCTTCTAAAAGTAATTTTTCTACTTCCGCAGAATTTTTAGCAACCGATATTTCTTCTTTCTCTACTTCTGAGAATTTAATCGCTCTGGCCGCTCCTCTAAATAATTTATCTTCCCCTCAGCGAGTTGAAATTATTATTTCTTATCAAAATATACCTCATAAATACGAAGTGGCAGATTTCACTACCCTTTTTTTATCCCGTTATCGTTTTTTAGAAAATATTTTACGTTATCGCTCAGAATGTCAAAATGTATTGGCTATTAGCCGCATTTTATCCAAAAAAGAAAAAGAAACTGTTACAGTTTTAGGTTTGGTCGAAGAAATTAGCGAAACCCACAAAGGTAATTTAGCTATTACTTTAGAAGACCCCACTGGAAGAATAAAAATATTTTTTTCTAAAGAAAATCAGGAATTATTCCGTCAAGCCAAAGAATTAGTTTTTGATGAAGTGGTGGGGGTTTCAGGAGTTTTAGGTGAAAAAATAATCTTTGCAGAAAACCTTATCTGGCCTGATCTTCCCGTAAATCAACTCAAAAAAAGTGAACAAGATGAATATATTATTTTTTTATCAGACATCCATTTAGGTTCAAATTTATTCTTAAAAGAAGAATTTAATAAATTTTTAAGTTGGATTAAAGGCAAAGTAGGTAATGAGCAACAGCGTGAAATCGCGCATAAAGTTAAATATATTGTTATTGCCGGAGATTTAGTTGACGGAGTAGGGATTTACCCTACCCAAGCCGAAGAATTAGAAATCAAAGAAATTTCTGCCCAATACGAACAATTTTGTAATTTAATTAAAGAAATCCCTTTAGATAAACAGATTATTATTTGTCCGGGTAATCACGATGCAGTGCATTTAGCAGAACCCCAATCTTCTTTTGATAAAAATTTTGCCCCAGGATTATTTAAATTACCTAATGTTACTGTTGTCACCAACCCCGCGTTGGTTAATATTGGAAAAGCCCCCTCTTTTTCAGGGTTCAATGTTCTTCTTTACCATGGTTATAGTTTTGATTATTATGTTGCTAATGTAGAATCTATCCGTAATAACGGGGGGTATCACCGAGCAGATTTGATTATGAAATTTTTATTAAAAAGAAGGCACCTGGCTCCTTCTTTTAAGTCCACTCCTTATTTTCCAGCGCATAAAGAAGACCCTTTATTAATTAAAATTGTTCCTGATTTTTTTGTAAGCGGACATATTCATTATTCTAATATTTCCAACCACAAAGGCATAACTTTAGTTTGTGGCAGCTGTTGGCAAGGAAAAACTTCATTCCAAGAAAAATTAGGTCATGAACCTGAACCAGCACGAGTGCCCATTGTAAATCTGAAAACCAGAGAAATAAAAGTATTAAAATTTATTTAACTTAAAAAAATGAAAACTTCAGTAAACATAAAAAAATATTTTGAAAAAATTGATAGCGATGTTAAACAGAGTTATGATTTAGCTACAACTGCGCGTAAAAAAGGCTTAGATGCAGAAGAAACGGTGTCCATCCCTTTAGCTAAAAATATGGCTGAACGGGTGGTCGGTTTAGTTTCTATTGCTGCCCCCCAATTAATGGGAACAAATATAACTTCAAGAATAGCTGAATTGGAAAAAGAATATGGGTTATTGGATTGGAGAGTCGGTTTTAGAATTGCCGAAGAAGTAGCTAAAAAAACTTTTTGTACCTTTAAAGATCAACAAGAAGCAATGGAAGTAGGTATTCGCGTTGGTTTTGCATACTTAACTTTAGGGATTGTTTCTGCCCCTTTAGAAGGTTTTATTGGTTTAGATATAAAAAAGAGAAAAGATGGAGTGGAATATTTTGCTTTAAAATATGCCGGACCAATCCGAGGAGCGGGGGGAACGGCAGCAGCCACTTCCGTCATTCTTGCGGATTATGTTCGGGTAAAAATGGGTTATGCTGCTTATGATCCCGACGAAAAAGAAATCAGCCGTTATGTTACTGAAATTCATGATTATCATGAACGGGTAACCAATCTCCAATATTTTCCTTCTGATGAAGAACTTAAATTTATGGCTGCTCATTTGCCCGTAGAGATTGATGGTGACCCTACCGAAACCTTTGAAGTATCTAATTATAAAGATCTACCCAGAATTAAAACTAATTTAATTCGGGGCGGGGTTGCTTTAGTGATGGCTGAAGGACTATGTCAAAAAGCTCTGAAATTATGGAAACGGCTCTCCAAATGGGGTCCAAGTTTAGGTTTAGAGTGGAGTTTTTTAGAACAATTTCTTAAAGTAAAAGAAAAAGTGCATACGGCTTCTTCTGATAAAAAAGAAGATGCACCAGCAGGCGGAAAGAAAGTAGTTAAGCCTAACAACACTTTCATTATGGATTTAGTTGCCGGTCGGCCCATCTTGACCCACCCTTTAGGGGTAGGAGGATTTCGTCTACGGTATGGTCGCACCCGCACTTCTGGTTTTTCTGCAGCAGCCTTACATCCCGCAACTTTAATTGTTTTAGAAAAATACATTGCCATTGGTACACAATTAAAAATGGAACGGCCGGGTAAAGGAGCCACGGTTACCGTTTGTGAAGTTCTGGAAGGGCCCATCGTTCGTTTAAATTCCGGAACAGTACTGCAATTAAAAACCGAAGAAGAAGCTCGGCAATACAACAAAGAAGTAGAAGAGGTTCTTTTTTTAGGTGATATTTTATTTAACTATGGGGATTTTTCTGAAAATGGACAGAATTTAGTTCCGGCGGGTTATTGTCCAGAATGGTGGGCATTAGAATCAGAAAAAGCCATTTTTTCTTTATTTCAGAAAGATCCGCTGCTTCATGCTGCAAAATTGTTAGGTTTAACCGAAGAACGCCTAACTGAATTAATTTATTCTCCATTACTTAGTTTTCCGACTGAAGAAGAAACTTTTAAAATTAGCACCAAATTAACCGTGCCCCTGCATCCAGACTACACTTTTTATTGGAAACTGGTTTCAGGAGAAGAAATCTTATTATTAAGAAAATGGTTACAAGAAGGAAAAATTAAAACCGATGAGAAAGGAATTAAAAAAATAATTTTGCCTTTTGATAACCATAACGACTTACATCTAAAAGCTAAGAGTATCCTTAATTTTATTGGGGTTTTGCATGAAGTAATTAACAAAGAAAATATTATCCTTAATCGGAAACAAGCCGCTATTTTTTCCTGGAGTTTCAATTTTAAAACCCAAAAAGAGTTAGAACAAGTAGAATTAAACTTACTTTCAGCAGCAAAGAAAGACGGCTTAGAAATGATCAATTCTTTTAGTTGCTTTCCCATCAAAGATAAAGCAGGTACCTTCATAGGTGCACGCATGGGACGTCCAGAAAAAGCAAAAATGCGTCACCTTACCGGAAGTCCTCAGGTAATGTTTCCAGTCGGAGAAGAAGGAGGAAGGCTGCGCAGTTTTCAGTCCGCTTTAGAAACTGGAAAAATAAGAAGCACTTTTCCTTTTTATTATTGTTTAAACTGTAAAAAAGAAATGATTTATCCTCATTGTGAAGAATGTGGAGGAAAAAATCAGCAAAAATATTCCTGTCGGTTTTGTGGTGATTTAGAAAAAGAAACTTGCCGGCACGGGCCTGCGAACACTTACAAAACTACGGATTTGGATATTCATTATTTTTTTAATAAAGCCCAAGCCAGACTTGGTGAAATTTCTGTTCCTGACTTGATTAAAGGAGTTAGGGGTACGTCTAATAAAAGCCATTTTGTAGAGCATTTAGCTAAAGGCATCTTAAGGGCAAAACATAATATTTATGTCAATAAAGAAGGGACTACCCGTTTTGACTGTACGGAATTGCCGATTACCCATTTTAAACCCAAAGAGATTAACACTTCTATTACAAAATTAAAAGAAATCGGATATCAAGAAGACATTTATGGTCAAGAATTAAATGAAGATAACCAAGTCTTAGAATTAAAGCCGCAAGATCTTATTTTACCTGGGTTTGATTCTATTGAAGAGTCTGCACCAAAGGTATTATTTCGGGTGGCCAATTTTATTGATAATTTATTAGTTAAGTTTTATGGTTTAACCCCTTTTTATAATTTAAAAAAAGAAGAAGATTTAGTTGGTCATTTAGTCGTGGGCTTAGCACCGCACATTTCTGCAGGACTGATTGGTCGAATTATTGGGTTTTCCCAAACTCAAGGGTTGCTTGCCCACCCCATGTACCATGCCGGCTTGAGGAGGGATTGTGATGGTGATGAAGCAGCAGTAATGCTATTGATGGATGCACTGTTAAATTTTTCCCGTCAATTTCTGCCCAATACTCGCGGTTCAACTATGGATGCTCCTTTAGTTATTACTTCTGTACTTAATCCTGCAGAAATTGATGATCAGGTTCATGGAATGGACGTAGTCTGGAAATATCCTTTAGAATTTTATGAAGCAACCCTGGAGATGAAGAAACCTTGGGAAGTCAAATCTGGAGTTGAGCAAAAGAAAGTCGAACTGCTTGCTGATCGTTTAGGCACTGAAAAACAATATGAAGGTTTTGGATTTACTCATCCCGTAGAAAATTTCAATAAAGGGGTACAATGTTCTGCATATAAAACCCTGCCTTCTATGGAAGAAAAATTATTTGGCCAAATGGAAATCGCCAAAAAAGTTCGGGCAGTCGACATGGACGATGTTGCTAAATTAGTCATTCAAAAACATTTTTTAAAAGATATTAAAGGGAATCTCCGTAAATTCTCTATGCAGCAATTTAGGTGTGTTAAATGCAATGCTAAATATCGCCGTCCACCATTAATCAACAAATGCAGCAGCTGTGGAGGGAAATTGATCTTTACAATTTCTCATGGCTCGGTTATTAAATATCTAGCTCCTTCATTAAAACTAGCCAAAAAGTATGATTTTTCGCCTTACTTAAAACAAAATTTATATTTATTGGAAGCAAACGTAGACCAGGTCTTTGGTCGGGAGAAAGACAAACAAGCGGGGTTAGGGGAATTTTTAAATTAAGAACGGAATCCGATTCAGGCCGGTTAAATTAAAAGTCAACACAGACTTCGGCATGGGGTATTTTTTTTACATACAACACTTTTTCTTTACTAATTAAACCGAGATCTATGCCCAGGGTTACAGCCGCTGTTCCGGTTAAATGGAAATGTCTTGCTTTTTTGATTGTTTCCCGTACTTCTGCTTCATTTTTTTCTTGCCCTTGGTAAAATTTCTTAGTCAAATCTAATTGGGCTTTATCATCTTCAAATTTTTTACCTAAAATGTCGGCATCTGTAACTACCAGCAACATACCATTTTCATTATTTTTTCTAGAAACAATAAATTTCATCTTTAAATGTTTTTAACTGGTTTTTTAGCTCCACAAGCGGAACATTTCAAGTAAGTAATTCCTTTTTCTTCAATCAAACTGGTATCGGGCCGATTACATTCGGAACAAAATACAAATTCACTTACATATTTTTTAATTTTCTTATTAATGATTGAAGCAGCAACTTTTGTACCAAAAATTGCTCTTTCTTTAACGTATTTGCCCGGAGTTGCTAATTCCCGAAGAAGATATTTTAATAAATGGTTTTCATCCCGCCGCAGGTCTTTCGCAATTTTTTTTAAATTAACCAGAACAGTTTTATTTCCTTCTAAATGTCCCATCACTTTTTCAACTACAAATCTTTCTTTACCTTGGACTTGTTCAGGCAGTTCTTCTTCAGCTTTTTTTAACAGTGCTCCATATTCATCCATTTTTAAAAGGATTTTTTGCGCATTTTATAAAGGTTTAGTCTTTTCCAATTTAATCCGATTTAAATGGTTTCTAACTTAGGGCTTAAAAATTAAAGGATTTCCGCAACTTTTATATATTCTACAAGCTTTAACTTATTTAATACTTAATGTTATTTAATTAAAAGAGGTGTACTAAAAATGCCCGGTTTGGAATTAGCAGAAGTTATTCTTGCAGTAATAATTGGAACTTTAGCCGCAATTGTTTATTCCTTAAGAGTTCTTATTTTAATGGAACGGAGAATTGCATCAATGGAATCTAACATCCAAAAGATTACTTCAAAGGTTTTAAAACAAGAAATGAGTCTCCAAAGGTCTATTTCGCGAAAACTCAATAAAGGAAAAAGATAAACTATTTTTTTCTTCGTAAAAGATTTTTTGGTTTCTTTTTAATTTTAATAATTTTTGTCTTAATTTCTTTCTTTTTAGCTTTTATCGTTTTTTTAATTATACTTTTCTTTTTAGTTTCTTTCTTGCGTACTTTTATCATTTTTCGCTTAATTTTTCTTTGCTCTTTAGCTAACTCTAATTCTTCTTTTAAGTGAGCAATCTCTTTATTGATTTTTTCAATTCTTCCTTTGTTTTCATCCTGGGCAATTAATTCGCCGCATTCAGGACAATGAAATTCAAAATCAACGGCCTGATCAAAATTAAGCCGGATACAATTGTTTGGACAAATAAAAAAGATTTCTTGGTTTTCCTCTTCCAATCTTTGCTGAAGTCTTTCTAAAAGTTCTTTTTTTCTTTTAAAATAATTAAATTTAATACTTTCCGGAAGCAAGGTCCAATAATAAATATACCACCCTTTTTGCTTGTCTTTTTTTCTGGTAAAACTAATTAAATTCTGGTTGTATAATAAATAGAGCATCTTTCGAACTACTTTGATATCTTTCTTGGTTTTAGTTGCCAGTTCAAATTCAGAAACATTTTCTCTTCCGGTTAACTCTTTTATCAAAGGCAGCCCAGCTTCACCTAGAACGGAAATCATAATTTCTTCGATTTTTTTGGGAGTTAGGCGCATCGCTTCGTTTGAGGGAGTAATTTTGCTTTTAAATGTTTCGGAAAAATCCCCGAGATTTTTCTAAACCAAAACGGTTTCGGAAAATCTTTTGTTTTTCTAATATTTTCTTTTCTTTAGGATTGTTTGTCTTAAATAGTTACTTCAAAATACATAATAAAGTTTATAAATGAACTTCTTTCCAGCAGGATTATGGTCTTTAAACCCGCCTATTTTGAAGTAAACCCGCATGCACTCGATCCAAAAGATATTAGCAAAGGGCTAGACTTTTCCGGCGTTTGTCCTTGGGTAAATCTATTGAAAGGCGATCCTAAGTATAGCGGACGCTTTGGTTCAAGTTCTCCGGTAAACTATTCTTCAAATTCTAACTTAGCAAGCACTTTAGACGAAGTAGCTGCCGATGATGGAGTGAGACATACTCAAGACCAATGGATTGCTTATTTTAATGCTCGGCAGCAATTAATGGCTTCCATGTCCGACATCTATTTAGCCGGCAAGTCAAATGACCAACGATTATTAGCCAGCTTAAGAGAAGATTCCAAACAAAGCTGGATTGTCACTAGCACTAGGCTTGAATATGGAGCTAAGGAAGATGCGCAGATTATACATCATTATGGAAGCACCGTGGTAAAACCAATCGAACATAAATTAATCCTTCCTGAATACCAGCCACAACTGCTGGATGAAGTAGTAAATACGCCCTATGGATTAAATTATTTACAAGTTTTATTTGGAACGACTGACTCTACTCGAGAAATAAAAGATACACTACAGAAACTCAGCGAGTATTCTAAAGATAAAATAAAAGTTTGGTCAGCATCTTTAGCAGTTCGGCCGGACAGCAGGGCCTCCGGCTTCGGCTGCGGCGATAGCGGATTCCATGTTACGGGCAACTACCTCGACGATGCCGGCTGTTCTCGTCGGGTGCATTTCATTACTCCTTAAGAAGTTTTTCCTGCTGCGGCACAATTCGAAAAGTGAGTGATTTATAAAAAGAGGAATTATCCCCCATATGT
>CAZKNU010000002.1:0-40758 GCA_964554235.1 uncultured Methanosarcinales archaeon
GGCTTATTGTGCGGCTAAGGCGGCTAATGCGGCTTATTGTGCGGCTAAGGCGGCTGATGCGGCTTATTATGCGGCTTATTGTGCGGCTAATTATGCGGCTTATTGTGCGGCTGATGCAAAAAAAGAAATGCAATTGAAAATATTAAATTATGGGCTTGAATTATTAAAGAGAAACAAATGAAATTACCGATTATTACTCTTATGGGCAGGGTTGGAAAAACGTATGCGTGTCCGCCGGAAATGATTGATGAAAGAAGGGAGGCGATTGAAGATGTTAAATTTAAAATTAAAAGAGATAATTTCTTCCGAATCTGTATTATTTCTGATACATATGCAAAATGAGGCAAGAAAAGACCCGCTATCCAAACAGGCAATAGAATACTTAGAAGCAAGTAAAAACGAATTGAAAGCAAATGGGATTATGTTATAATATTATAACTATGAATAAAGAAAAGTTTATACTAAGAAGAATTACTCAAAGCCCAAAAGTATTGGCGATCGAAGCTAAGTACAAAAAGCAAATTGAAGTCATACTAATGGAATACGAAAAATTAAAAACCCCGATAAATATAATATCAAAATATTTGGGAGTGGCCTGCAATACTGTCAATACCTATCGCAAGAAAATGAGGCTGCCTTTGCGGAAAGATTCTTGGAAAAAAAGAAGAAAATTAAAAAGCTCGATATTTGAATGAAAAAAAAGAAGTTAAAATCCATAAAGTCATTACACAAAAAAGCCTGGGCTTTAATGAGCGAGTATGTCCGTCTTAGGGATAAAGGAATCTGTGTTACTTGCGGAAAGAAAGACGATCCTAAGTTAATGCACGCCGGACATTTTGTTCATAAGAGAAGTATGGATTTTGACGGAAGGAATATCTCGTGCCAATGCCCGCAGTGCAATAAATGGAAGCACGGAAACTTGGGGATATACGCCATAGAAATTGATAAAAAACACGGCGCCGGAACAGCGGAAAAGCTAATTATAAAAGGCCACGAAGTGAAAAAGTTTACACGGGAAGAATTAACCGAAATAATAGAAGACACGGAAAAGCTTATAAATCGCTTAAAGTTTGAAGAGTTAAGTATTAAGAAAGGTTAATTATGAGAATGTTGTTAGTATTTATGCTTTCGGTTTCTTTACTGCCAAGCTTTTTAAATAAAACAGCGAATAATAATTACAAGAATTATACTTACAAAAGCGAAAAATACCAGCGTGATGAAAGGGTTTTAAAATCATTCAAAGAAAAGCTAACCACCGCGGAATTTGTAAGGCTAATTAAGTCTTTAAGAGAGGAGGATTAAACAGGATTGTTATAAGGTTTAAAAAATAGGAGGAGTAAATATGGAAAATAAAAATGAAAAAATAACTATAACTAGAGCGCTTTCGGAATTAAAATTACTAGATTCGAGGATAAATAAGGAAATAGACGCATGTTTATTTGTTGATATTTACCAGAAAAGAATGAATCGATCTTTGCTGGCTCAATCAACTAAAGAAAATTTTGAAAAAAATACCTTCGCAGCTTACCAGTCAATAGTAGATCTTATTTCCCGCAGGAAGAAGATTAAAGATGCTATTCTCAAGTCTAATTCTGTTACTATTGTTAAGATAAACAAAAAGCCTTATACAGTCATAGAAGCAATTGAAAGAAAAGCATCAATTGATTATGAAAAAAAATTATTGCTTGCCATGAAAAATAAATGGGCAGAAGTAAAAACAAAAATAGAAAAACAAAGATTAGACTTAGAAGCCCAAATAGAAAAAATGATAATTAACAACCTAGGAGCAGATAAAAAAACAAATAAAGAAGATTATGAAAATATTGCCAATCCGCTAATGGAAGTTAATGCTTTTAATTTGATTGACCCTATAAATATAGAGAAAAAAATAAAAGATTTAGACGCAGAAATAGATTCATTTCAAAGTGAAGTTGATTTTATCTTAAGCGAATCTAACGCAAAAACACAGATAGAAATTTAATTTAAAAAGGAGGCTAGCCGAAAACCATAAACTTCTTCCCCCTTCCCTGGTAGGGTAATATCAGGGAAATTAAAATATTGTGTTATGGGTTCGACTCCCATTTTTCCAACCTAGTGTTGGCATATAGTTCAATTGGTAGAACAAATATTGTGTAGCTAAATAATGAAGACTGAAAATCTTCTTTTATTTTAAAAGATTAAATATTAAAGTATAAAATTTAAACTTAAAATATTAAAATTAAAAAAATTAAATTTAAAAAAATTAAACTTAAAAGATAGATAAAATCCGGGATAAAGGTTGTAAGTATTGGAAGATTAGACTTTTGGTTTCCGCCAGGCTGGCTAGCCTCTAAAAAAGGATTAAACATGCCGCATGGATTTACGGATCAAGAATGGAAGAAGTTGGGAGTAAAATCGTTAAGCGAAATTCCTCCTGAACTATTGAAGTTTATAAAAAGAAGACATAATGAAAGAATTATATTATCAGATGATATTGCAAAAGAAAATCAAGAAATAGAATATTTTAAGTTAGTTTCTTTAAACTTGCCTGATTATTGCGAGGAGGAGTAAATGAAAATAGAAGATTATCAATTGCTAGGAGATCGGGTTTTGGTGCAAGCGGAAGAAAGCGAAAAGAAAACCGAATCTGGAATAGTCTTGCCGATCGAGGATAAGTCTAAGCGCATATTCTTTGGAAAGGTATTAGCAATCGGAACGGGAAAATGGATTGAAGACGGCTTGGGAAAAAAGAAAAAAGAATTTGAGGTGGAAGTAGGGGATAGGGTAATGTTCCCCCGCTATACCGGCAAAAATGTAAAAGGCTTGGATAATGCCATAATCGTATTATCTCAAAGCGATATTCTCTGCAAGGTGAAAGAATGATATTTAAAATTAGAAAATTTACTTCTCAACAGGAACTTGCATTTATTTTAACTCTGACAACACGAAAAGGCTTGCTCAAATTATCTATTTCTTATTATTATGATTCCGCAAAATATTATTGTGTAAAATGTAAAACTAAAACATTTTTTGAAAGAGTCCCTGGTTATGATCAATACTACTGCTTGAAATGTTGTAGCAAAATAAGCGGGGTGGAATATTTTATGGCAACGAGAAAAAAAGAAAAAGTATGTAAACTTAGAGATTTTATTAAATTCCCCGAGTTTAGAATGACCTTTTTCAAAAATAAGGAGGTTTTATGAAGGAAAATAAAACATCAAGTCTCTTTTTTGTTTTCTCAATATTATTGTTAATAATATGGATGGGTTTATTCGTGAATAATTATCAAAAAAGAATAAATAATTTAACGGGATATTGGGATATGGCTGATAAAACATCAACAATTGAGAAAAAGTCAGAATATTTGGATAAATATGTTAATGCAATTGAAACATTAAAATTAAACGAAGGACATTCGGTTATTGTTTTTAAAAATTATAATAATTATATGCCAAATAATTATGATGCTATATTATCTCTGCAAAAAAGGTTATATGAAATTAAAAAATTAAATATAGGATCATTAGAATATCAAATGGCAATACAGCAAATTACCCAGCAAGAATGGTCAGAAGCTACCAATCTAATAGAAGAATTTTCTTTAAAATATAATAATAAACATGCTTTTTTCACCTTGGGATTTGGGGGTTCTTTTGTTTGTATTTCTTTATTATTTTTTATAGCTATATGTTGGATGTGTGTTAAAAATTCCACAGAGGAGGTATATTGAAATGGAAAAAGAAGAATTTCAAAATTTAAAGAAAATATATGAAAGTAAAGATTGGATTTATAGACTGAATTTTTTACCTTATAAATGGTGGAGTTATAAGGAATGGATATTTTCTCGTAAATTAAAATCGTTTTTAAAAAGTGAAAGGTTTAATGATAGTTTAAAAGAATTATATTTAGACGTGGTAAAAGAAGAACTAAATTGTGATAGTGTTTTAAAGCCAAAAAACTAAAAACTACTAACCCCCTATTGAAATATACCTTTCCTTGATGGTTTTCCGTAGTAAACCCCTATAGCTACGCCCCGCTTTACTTTCTCCATATCTTTTTAAGTAGTATGTATTAAAAGGGGTATGTAAAAATAGGGAATGTGGTGGTTTTTTACGAGTGATTTCTATAAAAAACTATATTTTGTGGTGGTTTTTAGAGATTGAAAAAGGATTAATACCAACGAAACACACTTTCTTTCGATGTGTTTCGTTGGGGTTCACTATAGAAATTATTGAAAAAAAGGTATTTAGCTTGTGGATAACCTGTGCATAACTTGTGGATAAGTATTGATTGTGTTATTATCCAGTCATGCGGTCGGATAGGTTTATAAAACTATGGCCAATTATACAACCAACACTGCATAACATAGTTATCTCTTTATGCAGGACTAATCCTTTTGCAGACCCGCAAGACATCATGCAAGAGCTTGCTATAGACATCTACCACATCAAATCCACTAAAAAAGACCCAGTACGACTTAAGTACATATTTTGGCGTTCAAAATTGACCGCAAAGAAAATTCTTAAAATTCAATCTTCCCTCTATAAAACCGAATATATCTCCCCCACTAACTATACTTAACTAAAAAAACCTCCGTTATATAGGGTGTAAAGACATACATGGAGGTATTCAATGAAAAGATTACTCGTTTTGTCCCTTCTCGTTCTTCTCGCTTTCCCTTCTTTAGCCGGCGGTTATAGTCCCAAGAAATTTATCAATCCAATTCAATCCTTTAATCCGCCCCCAGAAATAGCCGAAGAATATAAACCAACCCCAAGGACTACGGAAAAGATTATCGAACGGCAGATAGTCATGAAAGAAGCTAAAGAACTTAAACCAGCTCATGGACTTACACTCGGCTTTCTATCTGACTATCCCACTATAGGCTCTTGTAACGAGATCGGAATAGTAGAACTAGGCGCTAGAAACAACGGTGTTAATAAATCAGCCATGCTAAGAATAGCCGGATATATACCCATGCCCTTTTACATCGCACTACCTAAGTACACTCAATCTCGTGTAGGTATAGCCTATATCCGATCGTCCGGACAGAAATCAGACTTAGGCATATTCGCCGGACTAGAACAGTATCTTAACAATAACACCGCCCTATCAGCAGACGTGTATTACATAACCGGAGATAGCGGATCGTACCTCCCAATGGTGCAATTCGGTGGGAAAATAGTCATTTAATAGGCTTTACGGTAGGGATTTAAGGCTCAAACGGTGCGGAATTTCGAAATAACGAAAGGTTATCGTGGAAAACGAAGTTAAAAACACTGAAACTAAAAATAGCAATTTTACTTCCAAAGGTAAATTCGCTAAAGGAAATAAAGCCTCCGCATGCCGAAAGAATAGACTATCAGTTGAAATGCTCTTTAAAGCGCAAAGAAATTGGGAGAAGAAACATAAACGCCCTTGGCTAGATATGTTGTTCGAACAGTCAGAAAAAGAACCGGCCATAGCTGTAGCTCTCCTAAAGAAAATGATTCCTGATAAACATGAACTTGGAGGAAATGACGGGAAGCCTATAGAAGTGAGGTTTGTCTAATGGACTTACCCAAAAGACTACAACCGCTATATGAAGACCCGACTAGGCATCAGGTTATCTGCGCTCATAGACGCTGGGCTAAAACCCTCTATAACGTAACCAAGAGTATCTTTGGTACAAAGCATCATTCGGGAGCTTTAACCTCTAAAAACTCCATTTACTGGCATATATTACCTACCTACAAACAAGCTAAGCTGTCAGCTTGGAAGATGTTATCCACAATCGCCCAAGAAACAGGATACCTTAGCCATAAAAACGAAACCGAATTGAGTGTTAGATTTTCCAATGGTTCAGAAATCCACCTGAAAGGTTCTGATAATCCGGACTCGTTAAGAGGCGGCGGACTTGACGGATGCTCTTTAGACGAGTGGGCTTTGCAAAATCCCTTAATTTGGACAGAGATCATCCGTCCGGCTTTAGCGGACAAACAAGGCTGGTCGGTTAAAACCTTTACTCCAAAAGGCAAAAATCATGCTTATGATGATTTTATAGCGTCCGGTTCTAAGTATTTTTATCCGGCTGATATTTCAGGTGTAATTCCTTCGGACGAATTAGCAGAGATGAAGAAAGAAATGAGTTTAGATGAATACGCCCAAGAAATGCTTTGCCAATTCCTTTACTACGCTGGACAGATTTACAAGGAATTTAAGCCGGAAATACATGTTGTAGAACCTTTCCCAATTTCAGAACATTGGGCTATACATCTAGGAATAGACTGGGGTTTAACTAACCCAACCGCAGTTTTGTTTGGAGCTTTTGATTCGGACGGCAATATCTATATTGTTGACGAAATTTATCAAAATGATACCTCGGTAGAACAACACTCGGCAAAAATCAAAGAAATGCTGAACATTATTCAGCCAGGAGCTACTCCTCGCGGGGTAATTGACCCAAAGTGCAAAGCCATGGATCAAATGAAGCACGGTATAAGATATTCAATTCAACAGGAGTTTGCCAAGAACGGGGTTAATTTAGCCCCGGCTCCAAATGCTGTAATAGCTGGGATCAACTTGGTTAAGCAAATGTTTGCCAAAAGAAAGCTGTTTATTTTCAAAAGATGCGAGAATTTAATCTCTGAACTAGAAACTTATCGCTGGAAAAATAAAACATCCGATGAGGCAGACTTGCCAGAAGAGCCATTAAAAGTAAGGGATCATGCGGTAGACGGTTTAAGGTACCTAATCTCTTCTCGCTTTTCTCCGTCAAGCGAACCCCCTAAACCAGACTTTAGAACCGAAATGGAGCGCCGAGTGGCCGAAAGCCTTGAAGCTTTAGAAAAACCAAGAAAGAAGGACATAGGATGATAATACTTGGATTAGTAATTGCGGCTTTGCTTGGATATATTATCTTTATCCAAGTGCTTTACAGCAAAAAGATAGATGCGTTAATGGACAGGATTATGGCAAAGAACTTAGTGGAGTTTAAGGCTGTAAATGGACCAACACAAGAGTTGAAAAGCAAGTCAATGTCAGATGAAGAGGAATACAAAATCAGCTGTAGGAAGCAAGGAATCGTTCCGAAAGGGATAAATTAAGATGTCTTTTATTGGAGAAACAATAGATAAAGTCAAAGATTACTTTACCGGAGAAGATAATAAAACTCCAGAAACTATGAAAGACGAAGACTATATTAACTTGGTTGAAGATGTTTACAAGCTAAACGCACAGAAAATGACTTACGAACGGCAATGGTATCTTAACTTATCCTTTCTTTTAGGTCAGCAATGGGTAGAATGGGATAACACTTTTAATAAGTTGGTAGAGCCTAAAGTCCCAAAATGGCGCGTCCGGCATGTGGCTAACGACATCATCCCCTCTTACCGAAAAGACTTGGCAAAATTAAACAAAAACAGGCCTACGTTGTTCATTTCTTCCGCTTCAGTTGATGTTAAAGACGAAGAAAAAGCCAAAGAAAGCAATCAATTAGTGGATTACTGGTGGTCAACGCCGGTGATTGGCATGGAGAACGAACTTAACGAATGGAAGCAATACGCGCTTTCATGCGGTACTGGATTCATGAAAGTGTGTTATGAGCCCACGATCGGAACTAAAAGAGCCATTGAAAAAGAAGACGGGACGACCGAAAGCTGGCAAGACGGAGAGATTCAATTAGAAGCTTGCAGCCCGTTTGAAATAATCTTTGACCCAATGGATGCCAAAAAGTGGAAGGATATACGCCGAATACTACACCACAAATCAAGAACACTAGAATACATCAAAGAACGTTATCCACAGGCTGGGGATAAAGTAACCGCAGAAAAGGAAATAACCACAGCTTCTAATTTTTGGCAGAAGATACAAAGCATGATGGGAACTACTTTGGAAAACAACGCCGGAACGCTAGACAAGGCAGAAAAGAGCGCGATTGTTAAAGAACTCTGGATTATGCCTTGTGCCAAATTCCCCAAAGGACAGAAGATAGTTGCTGCGAATAAGGTTTTATTGGATAAGCAAGACTTACCCTATAAGTGGATGGACACCGAAGAACCTTTTATCCCAATTGTGCCTTTGTATGATATTAAGGTTCCAGGCAGGATTTTCGGCCGAAGCAAGATAGAAGACTTAATCCCGATTCAAAAGGCCAAGAACGAACTCATCTCTCATGTTAGGGAAAACGAAAGATTGACTTCAAAACCAAAAGTACTTAATCCGAGAGGTAGTGGAATAACGGACATTGATTCGGAGCCTGGAGAAGTTGTTGAATGGGATCCTACAACAACATCCGGACACAAGCCGGAGTGGATGGTTCCGCCTCCAATCCCCAATTATGTCATTAACGGATTGGGAGAGATGTATCAAAGGGATTTTGCAAATGTAGCTTCGATTCATGAAATTTCAAAAGGCCAAGTACCTCCTGGGGTTTCTTCTGGTATTGCCATTAATTACTTGCAAGAGCAAGACGACACGATCATAGGCGATGTGGTAAGACAGTACGAAAGAGCTTTAGAGATTGTAGGCAATATGATGCTTTCTCTTGCAAAACAATTTTACATTGAAAACAGAGAATTGCAGGTTGTTAATAGCAAAGGAAATATCAACGAATTTGGTTATAAAAAAGAAACCAAAGACAAACAAGGGAATGTTATCGAAGAAGGAACTATACCTAGAAACTCCCGACTTATTGTCGAGGCAGGATCGTCTTTGCCAAAGACGCAATCAGCTAAACAAGCATTTATTATTGATTTATTCAAAATGGGTATCTTTGGTCCGCAAGGAGATAAGACAACTAATAAAAGGGTGCTTAAGATGCTCGAAATGGGGAATATAAACGAAATGTACGAAGACGAGGCCGCGGACAGGATTCAGGCAGAAGAAGAAAACGAAAGCATGAAAAAAGGGATTTCTCAAATGGTTTATCCGTACCAAGACCAAGAGGTTCATCTGCAGACGCATGACGCCTTTATGAAGACTAAAGACTTTATGCCTTTAGATGAGGGAATTAAGCAGATGTTCATGGCTCATAGAGATGACCACTTGCAATTATTAGCACCACCAATGCCTATTGAAGGGCAGAAAGAAGAGGTTCCGGCATGAAGGATGAAATGAAAGAAACAAAACCAAGTATTTGTGTATCAGATAAGAATTTTAGTGAGTTAAAAGGAAAGAATGTTGGAGATACTGGCTCACTAGAGATTAACTATCGGATAACAGGAATAAGAGAATTAAATAATTCTCTGGAGTATTCCTTAGAAGTAGATAGTAAGGATTCTAAAGAAGATGAAAAAGACGAATCCAAAAAAGATTCCGAGAAAAAGGAAAAGATGAACAAGTTAAAAGAAAATGCCAGCAAGAGCTTAGAAGCAGGAAGGCAATACTAATGAATGCAATTAAAAAAGACAGCCTTTTGAAAAGAGTTTTACAAAATATTAAATGGAAAATTCAAGGTATTTTCAAAAAGAAAAGAAAGGAGGCCAAATAATGCCAGTAATGAATCCGCAAACAGAGGCGGTTGGAAGGGCTATGCAATCAAGAATAGGGCTACGCCCTGGGTCAAATCCAGCACCAAACGCTCAACCTAGCGCACCGCAGGCGCCAATGGGAGCAAATCCGCAAGGGGGTGCTTTGGTAGACAAGGCAATTCAAGTACTTGATATGGTAGTTGCCAGATTAGGTGAGGTTAATCCGCAGGCAGCTGAAAAGATAGGCGCGGCATTAGCCCAGTTAAAGGCAGCAATAGACGAAGCTAAAAAGGCAGGTGGCGGAACGCCAGCAGGCCAGACAGGACAGCAACCAGCACAAAGTGCTGCACCAAGTGCACCAGTTTCGAAACAACCAATGTCCGCATAAAGGCAAGTTGTAAATAAAAAGGAGTTTTAAAAATGTCAGAACAAGAAATAACCAATACGATACCAGCAGGACAGGAAGCCACTCCAGTGGCCAATGCTGCCCCAGAAGGTTCGCAAGTTACACCAGAAAAGACACCAGAGAATAATGAGCCGTTGTATGCAATCAATTACAGAGGTCAAGAAGAAAAGCTTCCACTGGCCAAGATAATTAATTATGCACAACAAGGCAGAGATTATTCAGAAAAAATGGGGAAGTTTAATACGGAAGTAGAAACCCGAGCCAATGAGTTAGCGCAGGCTGCTTTGGATAAATTCTATCAAGAGCAGGAAGCGGCTAAAGTACCTGGCGAAACGCCAGCAGAAGGAGCAGGGGGAACACCAGAAGCTTTAGACGAGTTTACTCTCTTGAAGCAGGAAGTTGAGCAGATTAAGCAAAAAGAGCAGCAGATAGAACACGAAAAGAAAGTAAACAATTATTTAAATGAATTGAATAATAATCTAGCTAAAGCAACTGAAAAGTATCCTTTTGCAGACCAAATGAATGTATTGGCTATTCTACGTTCAGATCCTAACGCTGATGTTATGAAGCTAGCTGAATTATCTCATAACAAGGAAAAAGAACGCAGGGATAAATTTGAAGCAGAATTTCTTGAAAAGGCAAAAGAACGCAGCAAGAAAGGCGCAGAAAACGCGGGTGGAGTAGTAACTGGGATTCCCCAAAAGGAAATAGTTTTAGGTCAAAATACGCAAGAAGCAGCAGCTGCGTATATGAGCAGATTCAAATCATAAATATTATTAAAGGAGTGAAATAAAATGGCAGGACAGACAATGGCTATATTCGATTCTTGTCTAAAAGAAGTATATCTTGGACCAATTCAAGAACAATTGGATTCAAAGACTATTCTTCTTGATAAAGTAGAAAAAAATTCAAAAGATTTAGTTGGTAAATATGGTGTTATTCCTCTTCACATGTCCCGAAATGACGGTAAAGGTGCTAGATTTGACGGAGGGACTTTACCAACAGCAGGAAATCAGGGATACACAGTTTCTAAATGGAAGCTGAAATACAATTACGGGCGTATTAAAGTAACCGGTCCTACAATTGCAGCTTCTATGAACGATATTGGCGCTTTCACTAAAGCCGTTGACGCCGAAGTAAAAGGCATGGTTATCGACCTAAAGAAAGACTTTAACCGCCAATTATTTGGGGATTCAAGCGGAGCTCTATGCGTGAATAACAGCAATACAGTAACTACTCCATTAACAGTTATGGGATTGTATTGGAACGCAAATAAGTATCTTAATGACGACCAAAAGATACAAATGCTCACAGTAGCTGATTATACAACCTTAAGACCTCTTGATACTGGCACAGCCGCCCAAGTCAATGGGAATCCAACGGCAACGTCCGTTCCTTTTGATACTGGCGTATTTACCAGTGCAGTACAAGGCGATCTACTAGGCAACTTTGGAGCTATGTATGACGGTTCTGGTACGGATGACGATACTTCTGCAAAGGAACTTAACGGATTGAGATTGATTGTCGATGACGGTAACTGTCCGGGGGATGCTGACTGGTGGAACCAAGACGGTACTCCAACCGGAGATTATACCTTAGGACAAGTTGACATCAATTCTTATCCAAAATGGAAAGCTACAGTTAAAGAAAGCAATACTCCTAGAACTTCTGGAATAGTTGCTGCTACCCGCAGAGCATTGGATGAGTCGGATATGGACGAAGTAGTAGACGAAATTGCAGATAACGGAGGGAATGTCAATCTAATCATTACTACTCGTGCAATTCGCAGAGCTTATGTTGACCTTTTAAGGGGCGATAAACGCTATGCAAATTCTACAGAACTAAAAGGCGGCTATACTGCGATTGATTTCAATGGTATTCCGATTGTTTGCGATTCCGATTGCACCAGAGATGATATGTATTTCTTAACAACGTCTTCTTTAGTGTTATTCGAGAATGGCAAATGGGATTGGATGGACAAAGACGGAGCTATCCTTTCTCGTGTTTCTGGGGAAGACGCATACGAAGGCGTGCTGAAAAAATATGCACAGCTTGGCTGTTATGCAAGAAACCAGAACGGACGCTTGACTGATATTGAAGCAGGTCAGGTAAGCTAAGTTTCACGTGAAACATAGGAGTCGGCATCCTTAATAACCGAGGGTCAAGGCGCTCTTACAAAGAACCGCTAAATAAATAAGTATCCCCGAAAATCGGGGGGCAAACTATAAGGAGAAATAAAATGATTGGGAATAAAAATATTGCAGACAATGCCTGGATTATGCCGCATAAGCTTGCAGGGTCGTATTGCGGGGAAATTTTTTGGGTGGCGAATAAAGATTCAAATGAATATGAATTTTTAAGAACCAAAGTTAAGTCAGGAAATCTATTTCCAGCTGAATCGACAAATTCAGCAACAGCTATAAATGCTGCAGTTGCTGCTTGTGTTTCTGGCAGAGGAGATCAGATTTTAATTGCTGGAAAATCAATTATTACCACAGCAATTGTTATTACCAGCAAGGAAAATATTTGGATAAGGGGCATTCCGAACTCTGATACTCCGCATGGGTGTCAGTCACGTATTGCTAATTCTAGTTGCAATATATTTGAATTAACTAATTCCCAAAAGATAACCATTGACGGTATAAGAATGACCGTTACTGGCGCATATAGTGGAATTACTTTGGCCGGAGGGAATGGTTGTTTTCAAGCTGTCATTAGAGATTTAGCTTTCCAGTTAAATGGAGCTAGTGCTAAAGGGATTAGCTCTTCAGTGGCTAATGCTGCTCAAGCTGGTACGTTTGAAAATCTCTATTTTAGGGGATATGCAGTAGCGAAATCATCTCATGGAATCCACTTGTCGAATACCTCGACAGGTAATTTATTCAGGGATTGCTATTTCTATGGGTTAGATAATGGAATTGTGGCTACCGATTCAGCACATGATATTTTCGACCATGTAAATACAATAGATTGCACGGCAAGTTTAGCCATAACTGGAGCAACTTCTTCTGTAATTTATAGTTATGGAGATGTTGCAGCAACAGGAACGGCAAAAGGAATTACAACGGGTGGATGGACAACGATTACTTAATTTAAATATAAGGGTGGGGGAATAGGCTTTTTCATAAAAGCCTCCTTCTAAATTCTCCCACCCTTGAAATAGGAGGTAAATATGCCTTGGGGATATACGGATAGCGAATGGAAGAAAATGGGAATTAAGTCGATTAAGGAACTAAAGCCGGAAAACTTTACAAATGAAGTTATAAAAGAAATGGAAAAAGTTGCAGAAAAAGATTCTAAAAAAGCTGAAGAAGCTAAAGAATTAAAAGAAGAAGTTATAAAAGAGCCGGAAGAAATTAAAACATTGGAAATATTGGAAAAACCAAAGAGAGGAAGGAGAAATAAATGAAAAAACTTTTAATTAAAAACTTATTTATCTTTAATGTTTTGTGGATGTTGTCTTGTACTTGTTTTGCGGGCGATACCTTTCATTTTTATTCTTCAGGAACCGCAACAACAGGAGCTTCTTCTAATATTAGCATTCTTAATTCATCGTCATTGCCTACTGTTTCTAATAATATTCTAGTTTTAAATGATTCAACCACGAATGATATTTATGTTGATTTAAGCGGATCATTGACAGAATATGGAATAACTTCGGAAGCAAAAGCAATGACTTTAAAAGCAGGAGAATACATCACAATGGATTTCAGAACAAACAAAATAAAAGTCAGGGGAAAAACTGGGTCGGCGGTTTATCGTATTTGGGCATTATTTTAATTGTTTAAGAAAAGGAGGATAAAATGTTAAGGAAAAAGAAGTTTTACAAAAAAGTTTTAATCGGGTTTTTATTGTTATCTTTTGCCGGAATGTCTTTGGCGATTGAATTTGGAAGCAGAACAACTAATCTTACAGTTGGCACGACTTTAGAATCTATAAATACTATAAATAGTGTTACTAGCATTACTAATCCCGTAAACATTACAGCAGGAACTACGCTAGAGTCAATCAAAAGCATAACAAATGTTGTGAATGTTTTGGGCTCAATAGAAGTAACAAAGTCGATAACTTTGAATACCTTAGGGTCAACAGAAATAACAAAGTCAATAACTTTGAATACTCTTGGCTCGACCGAGATAACAAAGTCGATAGTTTTGCCTATTACTGGAACAGTAGAAACATCAGGCTCTTCAGCGGGAGGGGGAGGGAATACTCTGTATCGTTCTCCTCATGATTTTACGGCAACCTATGCTTCCGGAACCACTTTAACATTGGCAGGATTATCTTTTACTCCAGTTAATAGTGATTTTATCTCTGTAACAAAAGTTCCTACAACGGAAGCACAGAAAAGTTATTCAGCGACGACTTACCAGCATAGTTATTCTGGCAGTACATTAACCGTTACAGGAGCGTCTTTTGGGGCAGGAGATTTATTCAGGGTTGAGCTTTATGGTCCTGATAAGGGCTATGATCAAGCAAACAATGCCCTAAGAAATTCTATTATAAATAGGGATTCCGACAAAGATGTATCAGACACAGTTGCAGCGGTTACAAACGGGACAGACGGAACTTATAATTATTATGTTGATTGCGAGACTTACAAAGATTTTGCAATACAATCTATTATTTCTCAAGGTTCAGGGTCGTTCTGGTATAACTTTTATGCAACTGCACAAAATGACGGCACTGCTGCTGCAAGTTGTACCTATGTAGATGTTACAAGTGCATTAACTGGGACGGCATCTTTTAATGCTAGCAACTATCATTTCGTATCCGATAAGCTTTGTAAGTATCTAAAAATAACAGGAATAGCTTCAACGGCAGCTGCAAATAACGCTGACTGGACATTTTATTTAATTAAAAAGTAAAGGAGATTATTTATGGTAACGACATCAGAAAACGCTTTAATTTCTGAGATTTTAGCTGGTACAACAGGGGTTGCCTCTTTCCCTGCAGCAGCAGCACCGGCTAACAATGTTTCTTTAGCAGAAGTTATAAGAGCTATTTACGACCGGCAATTAGGAGACGGAACAAATGCTGCAACAAATAGCCGGCTTGGGAAAAAGGTAACTAGGGCAGCTGCGGATATTTTCGATGGAACAGCGGCTAAATCATTATTTACCGTTTCAGGCGGAAAGGTTTTATTAACTGCTTTAACCTGCGAAGTAACAACAGCCGCAGTTGATGCAACTGCTTCTATTATTGTTTTTCTTACAAATCCAACCGTTGGTACAGATGCGAATATGTCGTTAGATTCTACAAGTATTGCTTCGGACGAAGTAGGAACGATTTATTCTTGTCCTATGGATGCTGCTGTAACCGTGCAGGGAGGCAGCGGAGGAGGAGCTTATATACCGGATAAGGGGTGGGTTGTAGCAGAAGGAGCAATTTCAATTACTACTTCGGCAGATGCTGGGACAGGCGGGGCTTTAGGTTACTGTGAATGCTGGTATATCCCATTAGATGACGGAGCAACTATAGTAGCAGCATAAATTTTATAGGAGGGATAATTATGGCAACGATAGTAGAAACAGTTTTGGAAAATTTGGAATTAGATAAACTAGAAAACATAAGTACTTTAAAAGAATCTTCAACACCTGAACTTACCGAAGAAAAAGTCTTATCGGTTATTGGCAAGTTGCGAGAGATAGAGAAAAACAATGGGTATGTTGCAATCGCTCAAGCAGAAGGACTAACCGTCGGACAGGTTATAGAAATTGATGAAAAGAGAAACGCTAGAATTTCAGAACTTAAAGCAAGCGACTAAGGATAAATATGAGTACACAAGATAAAAATTTATACCCAAAGGCAAGCGATGTTATCTTCGCGGAACGATTTTTGAATTCGACACAAGTCGGCAATAACGGTGGCGTGATTTCAGGCAATCCGATAATCAATAACGGCGGAACGTTTGACGGGACGGATGACAAAATAGCTTACAATCAGCCAGTTTACGGCATTAAGTCGGTATCTTTTGATTTATATTTAGAGACAACGACAGAGCAGATCATGGAATTTAACGCCTCTCAAAGTATTGTTGCTACAGCGGGGACTTTGACAGCGACGAACTGGACAGCGGCTACAATTTATCTTAATGGAGTGGCGGGGGCAACAGTAGCAGCAGCAACTTGGTATAGGGTAACAATAACAACGTCAACGGCTTTTAACGGGACTGCTATCAGTTTAGGAAATATCAGTACTGATTTTGGAAACATCAGATTAAAAAATCTCAGTTTTTCCAAGTCATCTAAAACTGCACAAGAAGCTTTGGATGATTACAAAAACCAAACTTTTAATTATGAAAATAAAACCGTACTTAATCTCCCGTTACGCGATAAGATAGGATCATCTGCGCCGTTCACGACTACGGATTTTAGCGGGCATGGCAATCATGCGACACTTGGCGACGGCACAACTTCAACAACCTTTCCAACAAAATTAACTTATCCTGGCGGGTATAGTTTTGATGGCGGGGATTATCTTGATTGCGGCAATATTGGCTCAATAAAATCAGTATCTTTTATTATTTCCCCAAGCAATATCACCCAGAGCATTTTAGATTGTGATGGCGGCACGCACAAAATAACAGTTTCGTCGGGTACAATTTCAGCGACTGGCTTCAGCTCTCCATCAATTTATGTAAATGGAATTTTGGATGGTGTTTTAGAAATAAGCAAGACAAATTTTGTAACAATATCAACTGCTGCTGCTTTTACCGCTTCGGCATTTGTTTTTGGTAAAGAGGGGTCGAATTTTTACGCGGGAAAAGTCTATAAAATTTTAGCAAGTTCGAATGAAATGACTTTGACACAACATAAGAACGAATACCTGCAAGGCAGTAAATTTTTAGGAATATAAATAACGAGGTAAAATAATATGGCAATCGACAGAGAAAATTTAAAATGTGGATTAAATTTAAGGCTTGGACATCTGCAAGACCAAAGTAATAATTCTAATAATGGAACAGTAACGGCAGCGGAGATTTTTAAAAAAGACAAAAATGGCTGGTGCGTAAACGGATATAATGGAGGATATATTGCGATAGCAGATTCCGCTAGTCTTGATTTAGACGCTTTTACTATTGTTTTTGAAGGTGATTTTTCAACATCTTTTTCAGGCACGCAATATTTATTTGACAGAGCAAGCGCGGGGGGAGGCGAATTAAGAATATGGATTTCAGCGGCGAATACTTTATCAATAAATGACGGAACAAATACAAGAACATGGACTATTACAGCGGCTCAATTGGTTGGCGCGAGAAGTTTAAAAATCATTAAAGCTTCAGGTGCTGCAATACCGGATTTATATATTAACGGTGTATATCATTCAGCTGCTTCGGGAACAATAAATATACCGTCTAACGCGCAAGGGATTAAATTATTATCGGACTATACGGGAGCAAATAATCTTAATTATAATATTGGTAGCTTTTGGCTATATAACTCCATTAAGACCGCCGCACAGGTTGCCGCAATCCATAACGAAGTTATAAAGTTAAAGACGGTGAATGCAGGCACGAGGTTTAAGGACAGCGTTGGTTCTGTCCATGCAGGAATAAAAGGGCTGGTATCAGGATGGAATATGGCTAAAGGTGCTGGCGGAAAAGTGATGGATGTTAAAAACGTCAATCACGGCACAATAGTCAACCCAGTATTACAAGAACGAACGCCATGGGGAGAGCCTTGTATGAATTTTAATGGAACTACTGGATACTTAAATTGTAGTAATAATTCCAGCCTAAATTTCACAACGGAGTCATTTGGTGGCATGTGTTGGATTAAACTGGTAAATACAAGTGGCGGAAAATATATTCTGACAAGAGGCGCTTATTCTGCAAGCGGCTGGATGTTATATCAGAATTCAGCGGTTTTGGAATTTTATCATAATCAGGCGGCCGCTTTCCAGAAAATAGTATCTTCAGTCGCGCTTACAGCTAATAACTGGTATCAAGCTGGGTTTTATAGTGTCGCTGGCAACAATATGTATATTTTTCAGAACGGAGCTGATGTGTCAACAGGGACGCAAGCGAGAACGAATCCTGTAACAAATACAAATAATATGATTATAGGAGGAAATTCATTAGGCGGTTCTTTGTATGGCGGCTGCGTATTGGCTCCTGTGATTATGAGTGGCTTAACTTACAACGAATTTCTTTCTGAATTGCTAAAAGAATACAACCGAGTAGCAAGAAAAGTGATCTACAAACAAGATTTTGAAAATTCGGTATTGTTATTTACGGCTATAGGCAGTGGAACCTTGCCCGGCACGGATATTGAAGTTATATCAGGAACGCATAAAATATCCGTAGCAACGATTAACGGAAAGCTTCAAAAGGTTTTGGAGTGTGCAACAGCCGGAGTGGTTGCTATTCCAATCCCTCAAGGCAATTCCGCCTACGGAACCTTTGAATGCAATTTTTACAAAGCAGACGCAAGCTCAATGAATTTTCAATTTATCAGCAGCAGCAAAACTTATGCAAGTGCAAATGGCTATCAGATTCAATTAGATACCGATGAGGCTTGTGACTTGGAAGAAGTCGCCGCAGGAACACCAACCGCTTTAATGACAAGCGCGGCTTCAGCTTTTAGCGCCGCGACATGGACAAAACTTAAAATAACAAGAACAACCGAAGGGATTTTTACGGTTAAATTAAATGATGTTAATGTAACGGCTGCCACTGGAAGCAATCCTGTAACAGATACTACTTACACAGGCTCTCAATGGATTTTAATTGATTGTGATGCTGGAGATAAGATTTGGGGTATAACCAAATATTTCGGGGTGATTTAAATGAGAATACCTGACGAAGCCTTTGTTAAAGAATTAAAAGAAAAAGACCCTTCTTTAGATGTTGGCTGGAATACCATAAAAGAAAGATGGCAAATAGTGCAACTAACTAAAAAACTTGCCCATTTTGGAAAATTAGGGGAAGAAACTATCTTGCTCGCCTTATACAAGCCTTCTCTTTTATTTACGGTAGAAGATGAAAATAAAAACTATCAAGAATTAGACAATAGAGCTATAAATAAAATAAATAAAATACTTTGGGATTACGAAATTAGAGTGGCTGAACTTATGAGAATGATAGAAGAAGAAGAAGCAAAACAAAAAGAAAGAGATGATAGGAGATTAGACGAAGATATTCATTCGATTACTATGGATAATCTTCGCCAGTTAAAAGACGGGATAGAAGAGTTGAGGGGTAAATAATGAATAATAAAAACTGCAAAGATATTCTTGATGAAATTAGGAGCAATTTAGACGAAACCGGAATAACTTCCGGTAAGTGGTCAGATACGGAAATAGTTAGGGTAATAAATAATGTTAAAAATCATTATGTTAATTTAATTAATACTATTAATTCTACCATTAATGGGCGATCTTCTACTATCACTTATGTTTCGGGGACAGAATTATACGACTTGCCAGGAGATTTAGATTCAATTACAAGAGTTGAATTAGTCAGTAATTCTGAAAAAGTAGAACAAATTGATATTGATGAAAAAGAACAAGTCAGGTCAGATTCAACGGTTATTGATTCAATTGTTGATTCCTCTCCTAGTTATTATATTTGGGGAAGCCAGATTGGTTTAGTGAATATAACTGGGAATGTTAAGATTTATTACATCAAGAGAATACCAGATTTGCATTATGGAACTGCGGTAACCGGAGGCTCGACTACTACTCTTATATTTGATGCTACGCCAAACGGGTCAAGCTCTGGTGATTACACAGTAAAAAGAATTGATGATTACTATATCGGTGCTTATATTGATATGTATTATGGTACTGGGTCGCCCCAAACGGTAAAAATAACCGATTATACTGGCTCAACAAGAACGGCTACTTTTGCAACTGCTTCGGCGCATGATACGACCACTCTTTACGCTATACAGTATGACCTACCGAGCGAAATAGATTTATGTATTATTTTACAAGCAACGATTTTACTTTGCCCTAAAGACGGAAAAAGTACTGCAGATTTTAAAGATACATTAGCAAAACAAGAAAGAATGATGATAGACGGATTAAGTGTTTCCAAAGAACGCAAGCATGTTAAATATGTGGAGTGTTAAATGGGAGTTGCTATAAGTGCAGATAATTTCAGGTTTGAAACCTTTGATTTTACCGGAGGTATAAATAACCGCGCTCAAAATACCCACATTCGAGAAAATCAAGCTTCTGATATTCTCAATATGACTTTTGCCACTTATGGTCCAGTTGCTACAAGAAACGGATATTCAATACTCGGCTCGGCTATTTCAGCTAATGGAATTTATGGATTACAGCAGTATGTTGAATATGGAGGAACTAGAAATCTTTTAGTTGTTTGCAATGGTAAATTATACGAAGAAACTGGAGGAACGGGGACTTTTACCGAAGTAGGAACCGGAATAACCGCTGCCTCTCATGTATCAATGGTTAATATCGAAGGGGACATGTACTTAGTAGACGGGACAGAGGCTTTAAAGAAATATAACGGAACTACTTTAGCAGCTACAGCACAATCGCCGGCACTTCCTTGTTCTTATCTTTTAGCTATCAACAGCCCGCCAAGAATATTCGCCTTAAGAGGTTCTACTGCAATTGGAAGATATTACTGGTGCGATGCAGGGCAATATGCCTCTTGGAACGCCTCTTCTACAGAAGACTTGCCAAACGGAGACGAAATTATGGGCGGTGGTATTTTATTCGGTAGGCCGGTTTTCTTCGGTCGGGAATCTATTTTTATGATTGTAGGAACTGATCCAACCACCTGGGAATTAAGGCAGGTTAATTCATCGGTAGGATTAGCTTCTAAACATCCGCAAGCCGTTGCTTATGTGCAAGGAGAGCTATGGTTTCCGGCCAGAGATGGAATTTATGCTCTGGGCGGGGCATCTTCTGAATCTGCTAATGCTTGGAGCTTTGATAATATCGGAGCAACAAAAGTTTCAAAAGATATGCAAGGAACTTGGGATACTATCAACCAAGACGCTATGGATACAATCTGTATGGGGGTACTGAATAACAAAGTAGAAATTTGTATTCCAGTAAGTCCGGCAACGACTAACAATTACACGCTTTACTGCGATACTGAAATCGGAGATAGAACCAGTCATCCGTGGAGTATATTTGATTACGGATTTAGATCACTGGCGAAATACCAGCCTGGAAACCAGCCGTACCTTTACGGAGGGACTAATTTAGACGGAAAAATAATGAAGCTAAGAACCGGAACGAACGATAACGGAACTGCTATTAGCTGGAGTTATAAGACGAAATATTTCGATATTAACATACCTGAAAACTTTAAAAAGTTTGAAGAAATGTTTATTTGGACAGAAGCTTCGGGAAACTGGGATGTAACCTTAGGATATACAATAGATTTTCAATCAGATTCAGGCGGAGAATCTACAGCTAACTTAAGCGTTTCTTCCGGCCTGGCTGGCTGGGGAACGATGATTTGGGGCGTGGATAAATGGAGAGCTAATGTAGATGCTAAAATTTCAAGAAAGTATTTTAATCCAGGAGATTATGGATTTACTCCCTATTCAGGACAGGAACTTAAAAACAGGGGAAGATATATTCGTTTTTCATTTTCAGGAAGTACATTGGATCAATACATGACGCTTATCGGGCTTGTGTTAAAAGGAAAAGTAAAAGGCACTACAAGTTAAAAGGAGGAAAATATGCCAACGTTACCAGTGGTTTCAGACCCTTATCAAGAAGCAGCGGATATAGCTGCGGAGAAAATAAGAAAGAGAAAAGAAGAAGCCGTCAAAAAAGTAGCTGAACAATACGGTGCAAGAGGAAGATATTACAGCGGACAAGTACCTTTGCAAGAATCAAAAGTAGCAGAGCCATATGTACAAGAGGAATCAGATTTGTATAAACAAGCGGCAATCAGCCGAGCCGCAGAAGCTATGGCCGCACAACGAGTTAAAGAAGCACAAGTTTATCAAACAGGAGAAAGGGTTGCCGGACAGACTTTTTCATCGACAGAAGCGGAAAAAGCAAGAACAGCAGCACAGGCAGAGGCGGAAAAGAACCGCATTTTCCAAACAACCGAAAATGCACTAGGAAGAACATTTACTACAAGCGAGAGGAAAGCTGTTGAAGATTTCAATCGATTATCAACTGAACAGCAGCAGAACTGGCAGTCAGCCGAACAGGCATTAAATAGAAAGTTTACTACAGAAGAAAGAAACGCGGTTCAATCTTTTCAAAAAGAACAACAAGCAGACACTCAAGCTTGGCAGTCAGCTGAACAAGCTTTAGGCAGGAAATTCACAACAACAGAAAGACAAGCGGTTCAGGATTGGCAGAAGGCAGAAAACGACTTAAATAGAGCATTACAGCAAATAGAAGGCGAAAAAGGCAGAGAATTGACCATAGCTCAATTACTGGGTTATTTTACTTCTCCAACTGGAGAGAAAACCCTTACTCTTACTGGAAAAGAAACTCAAGCGAATATATCTGCTAAAGAAGAAGAAGACAAGCTAGCTCGCGACTTAGGCTACGCTAACGCTTATGAAATGTCTTTAGCCGATCCGCAAACCTATCAAGCGCTTATTAGCCAAAGAAGGGGTAAGGGAACTTTAGGGAACGTGGAATATGAGGAAGCTTGGGGGGATAACACAGGAATGGAAGGACATTGGGGCGGAGGCTGGACAATGGCTCCAGAAACACGAGAAGCAGCTAATTCAGGATTTATGGACTTTGGAACTCATAAACAATATAGATATATTAAACCCAAAAAAGTATAGGAGGTTAAAATGGTTGTTTTATATGGACAAAATATAGCTGGAAATTTATCAAAATATAGGGCAGAAGAAGCAGAAAGAGAAGCCCAAAGACAGGCAGCAGAAAAAGCAAGCAGGATTGATATAGGACAAGCCATTACCGGCGCTGCTTTAGCTTATTTAACCGGAGGCTTAGCAACAGGAGCGGCGACTGCTTTAGGCGCTGGAACTTCTGTTGCCGGCGGAATTGGGGCTGCTATGGCTCCAACTGCGTCTAATGTTATGACCGCAGTAGCCGGAGGATTGAAAGCCGCTAAGTCAAAAGACCTTGGAGAGGCTGCTATGACAGGAATAGAAACAGGGGTTGCTCCAGTAATTAAAAAAGTAGAAGAAGATACGGCAAGAGCAGCAATTGAGGCTATAAATAAAAGATTAAATAAAGAACAAGAAGATAGAGGGTTCATTAAATCAAAAACAAAAATTGAAAAGGGAGAAGCCACACATGAATGGACAAACCCTCTAGCAGCAGCAGAATCAAAAATGCTGACTTATAACGAAGTTGCGGAAAAGAAAAGAACCGGAGATTTCAGAATAGCCTTGCCAACTGACCCTAAATTAGCGGTTGGATACTCTTTACTTAATACTCCTATGGGATTGAGATATTGGAAAGCCAAACCAGAAAAGCCAGATTTTCAAGAAGCAAGATTTAATTTTCAGAAAGAAAAGTGGGAAGAAAGCAAAAAAGAAAAAGAACCAAATTGGAATTATGAAATAAGAAAAGTTACAGATGATCTTTCGACAAGTGTTCCCGAAGAAGTAAAAGTTTGGATAAAAGAAAAGTTTAATGAGGGGGTTGATCCAAAAACAATTGGAGAAATTCTAAGAAAAAAGGGATTTATTAAATAGGATAAATTTATGGCAGCCAAACTTATTGACAACGATTTAGGATTCCCGCCTTTATATGGCAATGATTTAGGAAAGAAAAAGAAAATTACATATGATAAGGATGGCGATTTAGGGTTTCCTGATTTATATGCAGAAGAAAAGCCAGAACAATCAATGTGGGAACAAACAAAACAGTTTATTAAGCCAATTGTTAAGCCAATAATTGAAAAGACAAAACAAGTAGCAACTTCTCTCGTTGAGCCAAATTTAAAACCAACTCCTTTAACATCAACAGCGCATGGGGTGGTTCACGCTATTTTGCCATATATTAAAGAAGAAGAATTATCTTTGATTTTCCCTACAGATAAAAGCGCATGGGATTTTGCCGGAGAATTTGCTGGAAGCGTTCTGCCTTTTTCTACTTTAGGAAAAGCTACCGCAGGAATTAAAATGTTACAAGCGGCAAAAAATGCCCCGCTTATTCAAAAGGTAGCAAAGGGAGCAGCCAAAGGAGCTTTGGAATTAGGAGCTTATCAAACCGTAGGAGAATCTTTCCAGAAAAAACCTATAGAAGAAAAAGCTAAACAAGTAGGTTCCAGTGCGGTTTTTGGGGGAATATTAGGAGGAGGAACAGAACTTTTAGGAAGCACATTAAAAACTATAGTTAATAAATTAAAAACTAAAGCAATTATTTACCCTGAAGAAATAAAAACTGCTAGGGAAGTAATTAAAAACAAATCAATGTTAGATGAATTAAAAAAGACTGAAAAAATAACAGTAGATGATACAAAAAAACTGGAAGAATGGTTTTCCAAATTACCTCCTACAGAATCAAAAATATCTGCTCCACTTCCAAAAGCCTTGCCTCCATATACTATTAAACTTCCAGAAACTTTGCCTGAATTGCCGCCAACTCAAAGAGCTTTAGATATTCTATCCCAAACAAAAGAAGGAAAGAAGCAATTATCTCAACAAGCCCCTGCTCCTTCGCCAATTGCACCTTTGCCAGTAAAAGAGGCTTTGCCAAAGATACAAGATATTGTTCCCAAAGGATATGAGATTGAAACGCCAATAAAAATAATTGCTCCAAAACTTGAAAGGTTAAAAGGGGAAACACTTGATCAAGCGATTGCTAGAAAAGTTGGCTATCAGATTGATAATGGAAGGGTTAAACTAGAAGAAAATCCAATAGGAGGATGGAAAGCAACTCTTTCTCCTATTGGCGCAGAAAAACCACAAATGATTAGTGCATACAAAAAACAAGATGTCTTAAATGAAGTGTATAAAAAATTATATCCTGAATATGGAGCGGTTGAAAAACTTCCTTCTCTATCTGGGGTTTTTGCAGGAATAGAACCTGAATATAATGACGAAAAAGATAAAAATAAAATTACAGGGTTCAAACTCAATCCTTATAAGGCAGCATTGGGTATTGGGGTGATGGCAGGTGTTAAAAATATTCCCCAAAAAATTACAAGACCTTTGATAAATGAATCTAAAATAAATATATCTGAAACAGGCCAGAAAAATCTTCGTTCGATGGTTGAATCAGTAAGAAATATTGTTGAAAAAGAAACTAATACGGTTTTGCCCAATTCCAAAATTATTCAATTGGCAAAAGAGGCAGAGCTTTTATCTCATGGAATGCCAAGAGAAACAGTAGAAAAAATGCTCGCTTCTCTTTATCGTACAAGACAGCATGAAGCAGCTCTTTCTGTAGGAAAAGGGGTAACTAAGGAATTTATTGATTCAATTAAAAAAACCTCCGAATATGCAACGATGGCTGGACAATTATTGCAATCACATGATATTAGGGTTGCTCCTGAATTATATTCTTTAAAGGGGGATTTGGTTAGAAAATTATTCAAAGCTGGAATTGATGCAGATAAAATAATGAAAGCTTCCGAAGGTGTTGATTTTAATAACCAAGAACAAGTAACTAAATTATATAGGACATTTATCAAGCCAACCTTAAAAGAATGGATTGATGAATTTCGTTATATCAATATGCTTTCTTCTCCTCTAACCCATATAGTTAATACTTCTTCAAATGCTGCACAAGTAGGATTTTTAAGGCCAGTAACAAAACTTATTTCAGGATCATATGATGCAATTGGTTCTAATATAACTGGAAAAGCTAGGTCAATGTATATAAAAGAAGTTCCTGTATATTATAGAGGGGTGATGAATAGTTGGGCTGATGCTGTTTCTATGGCTGCTGATGTAATGACCGGAAAATCAACAATTAGAAAACCTGATTTAGAACATATTCCTACTGGATCAAAACTACTTCGCCCTTTTCAAGTAATTCCTAAGGCATTAGAGGCAATGGATGTATTTTTCCAGAAATTAGCACAAGGCGGAGAATTAGAGGCCTTGACTTTGCGAAATTTAAAAAAGGGAGGAACGGCAACCAAGCAAGAATTGGCAGATTTAGCTGCAACAGAAGCCGAAAGATTAGTTTTTCGTGGAGCATTAGACCCTAAAAATGCTACAGGACAAGGCAATTTATTATCAAAAATAGATTCTTTAACTTCTACAGCTTTATCTATCGGAAATAAAGTTCCTGTTTTTAGGTGGATTGTCCCATTTATTCAAACGCCAATGAATATATTAAAACAGGGAATTGAATATTCTCCCATGGGAGTATTAACATTAAAAGGTTCTATCAATAAAACCGAACAATTAGCCAAGGCCTCATTAGGTTCAATCGTATTTTTGGGTGCCATGGCAAATGCTCTTGAAGGAAATTCCACTTGGGCTATTCCAAAAAGTAAAAAAGAAAGGGAATTGTTTTATGCTTCGGGGAAAAAACCTTATTCAATAAAGATAGGTAGCAATTGGATAAGTTATTCTAAGTTGGGGCCATTGGCTTATCCTATGGCAATGGCAGCAGCTCTTCATTATGTAGCAAACGATAATCCAAAAGCAGATGTTTATAATATGGGGCAAAAAATGGCCCAATATGCAAGCGAAATGGCAGGATTTTTTGGCGATCAATCTTATGTTCAATCTGTTGGACAAGCGGTTAAAGGAGTTCAAGGAGATTGGGGACAGGTTAGACAATTGCTAACTAATATGGGAACCCAGTTAATTCCTCTTTCTTCTTTACAAAGATGGATAAATAGAATAATTGACCCATACCAAAGACAACCAGAGAGAGATTTTTCCTTGCCTTCTTTTATGCAGGTAGCTGGGCAAAGTATAGTTGGAGGCAGTTATTTAACGCCAAAAATGAAAGCGCCAAGAGGAGAACCGATTAAGCGAGAATTGCCAGAAAGATTGCTTGCATCAGTTTCTCCTTTTCCAATATCTAAAACTATTCCTTCCTATGAAAAAGAATTAAAAAATTATAATTTAGCACAAAGAAGACGAGCAATTTTATCAGAGAGAAAAAAAGAAGCACTTAGGCGAAGAAAAGAAATAATGGGTTATTAAGGAGGTTTTAAATGAAAAAACTTTTAGCCAGACTTTTAGCCGGTATTTTAGCATTTTTATTGTTTGCCACGGTAAGTTATGGAGCTTATCCCACAAGGGGAACAAAAGCAGCTGGCGGAACTAATTTTGTAAACAATACAGTAGCCGATGCTGACGAGGTAAATACTGATTTAAACAATCTCTATAACGGATTTTCTACTGGGCTTAATGATCTCAATGTCTATCAACTGTTAATTGGCGGCAGTACGGCAATAAACAGCAATAGAAACGCTACCCTAGGAACTGGAACCTTTACTGGTCATTTGATTGGCACTACCGAGGCTTTGAGCAATTGGCTTACCGTGGCGGGAACCATGGGAGTAACTGGTCAATTATCCGCGGTTAATACTAATACTACAGGAACTGCGACGGTAGGGACATTATATTCCGCATCAATTACTGATTTAGTTAATGGGGATATAACTATTGAAGGGAACATTGTTATTGATAGCGATAATCAATTAACCACAGCTGACTTCCCCAACTCCACCACGCTATACGGCTGGAATATGGACGCAACGACGGCAGATGCGGCTGATGCAGTTTACGGTGCAGGTGGCGGTGGAACAAAGATAGGAGCAAAAGATTTAACGGTTAAAGATGCGGCACTTGCCTCTGGTGCAGATGTTCTTGGTAACGCCAAGTATTGTAGTTTTGGTGGAACGGCATATTTATTAAGCACGGATGCTGCTTTTGCTTTTACTGACGATTTTAGTATTGGTGGTTGGTTTTATTCTACTGATTGGAGTCCGGCTATAAGCAATAGGTTGATTTCAAGAAGGTCTGGTAATAATGGATGGACATTTTATTTAGAAACAGATGGGACACTTCAGTTTACTACTTTTGGCGGTTCTGGGTCAACAAGTATAGCAGAAGTTGATGTAAATTATCTTTCAACTTCTGCTTGGCATCATTTTGTGGCAGTTAGAACAAGTGGAAGTAACTGTAAATTATATGTTGATGGGGCATTAGTAGGAATAAATTCTGACGCAAGCGATACAATAGTAGCAGGGGGAAATTTAGAGTTTGGTTCAGAAGATGGTGGAGGACTTAAGTTCACAGGGCGTCTTGATGAGGCGTTTGTCCATAGCGGCACAGTCCTCACCGCAGACCAAGTAAAACAAATCTACGCCCGTTCAGCCAAGAAGTTTGCGGTGAAAGACCAAAATTCAAATATTTTTATTGGTAATGAAGACAATCCTGCATTGGCTCCTATCGGCTCAATTATCCCTTTTTATGATTATAACGGCGCTTTGACTTTTAATTCAGCATACTGGGCGTATTGCGATGGCAACACAGCGACAGTCGGGGGACTGGGGACACAGACACTTCCCGACCTATCTAATCGTTATTTAGTAGGGTTTGGGACGGAAGCCGGAGGAGATATAGATACTTATACATGGGGAACAGCAGTTAGCGGAGAGGCAAACCATGCTGTAGTTATAGGCAGTGCTAATCTACCGACCCATACCCATGATATAGCCCACGGTCATAGCGATACTTTTGCTGTAAGTGCAGTTGCTTTGGGAGGCACAACAAGCTTTGCGACCACAACACACACCCACGATACTGATATTGCTAGTTTTACGAGTGGGGCAGGGTCGAGTCATAGTCATGGAGTTGGAAGTTTACAATTTCAGACATCACACCTTGTTGTTGGGGGAACAACGGCTCATTCCTTTTATCAAGCAAATGGTACTGATATAGTAGTTGAACAAGAATTTACAGGATTTGCAGATGGAAGTACCCCAGGGTGTAACATTCTGTCAACAACAAGTGAAAATTATTACACAAAATCTGGCACTGGCTCAACCTCTTCCGAATCCTCCCATACCCATGCAATCGACCCAGGTTCGACAACTTCTGGCGCACCTTCTGCAACAGGAACCGTCAGTGTTTCGGGGGGTGTTCTTTCAGGAGCGGTAACAGCACTTGGAACAACAGCATCAGGAAATGGTGGGTTTGCAAATACAGCATTATCAATTCAGCCTCGTAGCGTGAGGGTACGTTTTTTAATGAGAATAAAATAATGCAAGAAAAAATATTAAAAGATTTATCTAAGGAATTATCAATAAAGAAAGAAAAAAATTCTTTAAAAGAAATGGATGATATTTCTGAATCTTTATATTGGAGTTTTGCAAAAAACATGGTTGATGATGCAAATATAACAGCAAAAGCAGACAATAACCAAGAGGCAAATCCTATTATAAAACAGTTAGGAACAAAATCTTTAGGAACAAAGCTATATTTTACTGGAATTGCTGCTGGGTTAAGAAAAAGATGGGAAGATATGGATCCCAAGCAAAGAGCAATTGAAATGTTATTAGCCAATGCAATTGAAGCATATGCTCTTAATAGTTGGAAAGAACCTTGGAAAGTAAATATTGGGATAAATTTTTAGGAGTAATTTTATGAAAAAACTTTTAATTGGTACATTCTTAATAATTCTTTGCTTTACTTGCTTATCAGCTAACAAATTCTATTTGCCTAAAGATAACCAAGAATTACCCGATAATTACGGGGCTAAAGTTGTTTATATCAACGGGAAAATTGAGGAGTTAGAACTAGCATCTCATTTTCTCAATAAAGAAATAGGATTATTAGAGGTTTGGACAAAAGAAGATATTTGCCAGTGGATACCTATTACAAACATACAAAAAATAGTTTTTGACAAAAGATTTAGCCAAATGATTGCTATAAAAGAAAAGAATAAAAAATGAAAGATAAAGAATGTTCGGTTGTAGACATTAAAACTATTGGTATTTATTTAGGAATAATAATTACCATTACGGGAATTATGATGTGGAGAGTAGACGCGAGCGTAACGGATAAGTTTTCTACTTTTAAGGAAAAGCTTGACTCAAATTATTTAGACATAGATGTATACAACGCAGACAATCGCACTTTGGATATACGCTTTAAAGGGATAAACGAAAAGCTAGATAAGATATTAAGGGCAGTTAAATAAGGATAGGTAAATGATAGTTTACTCCATGAAAAATTTTAAATGGAAAGATTTAACCCTAGGGGAAAGCAAATGCAGTTTAGAAAATTACGGATGCTATATAGTATCTCTGTCTATACTGTTAGAAATAAGGCCGGATACTTTATTAAAAACCCTTAACCGAAGTAATTGTTTTACTAAAGAAGGAAAATTGTTAAATGACGTTGCAGCTAAAGTCTTGGGTTGTACTTATGAATATTCTAAGAAACAGCCGGAGATAGTTTGTATTGCGGAAACAGACCACTTTGCTAAAAAGGGATTTCCTCAACACTTCTTCGTGATAGAAAATGCTCAAATAATTGACCCCTTAGACGGACGGATTAAACAAAATCCATATAATCTAGTTTCTTTTAGAATATGGGAAAAAAGGAGTAAAGCATGAAAAAGTTAATTGTTTTGTTATTGTTAGTTTTAGGTTTAATGAGTGTTGGACATGCTTATCAGGTAGGAATTTCGATAACTAAGAGTGTTAATTCGGGCTGGGAAGTGGCGATCCCGATAAACATTTCTACTGAAACCGAGAAGCCAAGAATTTACTTGCTGACAAAGGCAGTCTTTACTGCTCCAAGGGGTAATTTACTCATGGCTTTGTTTGGATTAAACCATTCACGGTTTGAAATGGTTTTAGGAGGCGGAACGAAAATCGGAAGCATAAGCGGGGATTTTGAAACTGGTGCTAATTATTGGTGGGCGCAGAATAATGAGGGAAAACCAGAAGGATTAGACTGGAAAAATGCTTTGCATGTATATGCAGGAAAGAGATATTTTTAAGGAGGTGAAATATGGTTAATTTGAATGTTTTAGCACGAGAGATAGCGGAAAAAGAAGGCGGAGCTAGCAATCTTCCAATTTCTCAAATCAAGGAAGTTATGAAGATAACCTTTAGGGAAATTGGCAAAGATGAGTTTGAAGGACTTGGGTTCTATTTTAGAAAAATATGAGGTGAAATAATGGATAAGTTAAATGAAGCCATAAAGTCAAAGAGGTTTTGGGCGATTGTTATTACTGGAGCGATTACAGCAGCTAATAACTACCTGAAAATACTGGATGAACAGACTATGCTTGGATTAGTAGCGATAATTATGTCAGCAGTAGTTGGGGATAGTATGCGTCCGATTGGAACTAAAGCAGACCCTAAATAAAATGATAATTAAGAATTTATTTAATAACATTGTCCAACTTGGCGGAGTAGTTGGGAGAAAAGTAACTGTTGCTGCTACCGCTGCGTCTAAGTCTAAACGCTTCTGGACGCTAGTTTTTACTGCGGGACTTACTTCGGTAAATAAAAGTTTACATTTGGTTGATGATACAACTTTAAATGAGATTATCGGATTAGCCGTAGCAGCGGTATTATCTGATAGTCTAAGGCCATTTGACGAGGTAATTGTACCAACTCCGGCAATCACTACCCCCTCGATACCACTCACTTCGGAGCCTATAACAACTGCTGTTACTCCAGAGGCGACAAAATGAGGCTTATCCGGCGAGCAGTTAGGGTTTTCATCCATAGTTACAAAGATAACAAAAAAGGAAAGCCAGAAAGCTGGGAATCTTTAAAGAAAAAGATAAACTTTGGAGTTAAGATATTCATTAAGTTTGCAAAAGCAGGCAAGCTCCGGCTTTTGTTTGAAATGATTATTACCGGCATGGAGTTAAAACTAACATGGGAGAAGGCCATGGATTTAGCAAATGGCAAATACTTTACCAAACAAGTGGAAAATGCAGCAGATAAATTCAAAACAGATAATCCCGATAAATTCTCGGCTAAGGTAAATATTCCTGGTTATGATAAATGGGAAAAATCCCAATAAGGAGTGTATATGAGAATGCCAGCTTTGTATCGAAACTGGAAAAGGGTAGTAGAAGGGAATATACGGAATAAGTTTTTTTTTAGGGAGATTCCCGCAAAAAATCGGCCGATACTAAAAGAAATATTTAAAACCCGCCCTTATGATGATCATGTAGCTCAATATGTCTTTCGGCCGAAAGATAGCAGTGCAACTTGGAACATATCCTATATAGATACAATCAATAAATGGATAGTTACGGTTTTTGTGCCGGATATTCCTAGCTATGGCTTAATGCAGGAATTAGCTGGGGAAATAGATAAGCATCTTTCTATTTTCTCAAAAAAAGTTAAATGAACAAGTGATTGACACTTGTAATAATACACCTTATAATATTATAAGGTTGCGATATGAAAAAAGAAGATAAAGAAAATCTTATAAAATTAGTTAAGGAATTAACCGATACTCTTTCCACGCTTAAACTTGCCATGATTTTAAATGTTTCCGAAGCTTCTATTAGACGCTGGCTAAAAGGGACTGTTCCCTTGCCTGCTTTTCGTTCAACCTTACAATCTCTGCATGCGAGGTACTGCCATGGCCAGAACCATTGATTTTAACAAATTCCACGAGGCAGTTTTAAGCTTTAAGCCAGAAAAGGCAGATAGATGCCAAAAGAGCTGTAATAGCATTTTTGGGCTATTTGGTGGCGTTTGTAGTCCATTTTGGTAAATAACATGAAAAATGCAACTAAAACCTTTGTAAATACGTTTTTTGATAGTAAAAAGCATGCCAGTTTACTATGGCGCAATGACTTTGAAGAATGGGCAGATCAAGAGATAAGAAGACTTGAAAGCTTAAGAGTTCCAAGGAAACAAATAGAAAAGATAATCGAAGACTCGAGAATTAAACACTCTAAAATACCGGGAAAGCTGGTAAGCCATGGATTGTCCGGCAATTCTGGGAAAAGCTCCCTTGTTGATAAGGATATAAGCAGAACCGGCAAACACATAAAAACACACGCAAAACGGTTATCTGCTTTAACCTGACAGCGAGGGAGTTTGTTTTATCAGGGGAGAATAATTAAATGACAAATGAAGCTATGACAACAATAATCTTTTCAACGGGCAATATTGCTATTTTTTTTATAATAATATTTTTTGGGCTGTTAATATTTATATATTTTTTAACGCTAGGATTAAAAGATAAAAGATAATGAAAAATAAAAAAACATCAGCTCAAGAGTTTGCAGATACAATTAAAAACAATCCTAAAGAAATTATAGATTGGGCGAAGAGAGAGATACGAGAGTATCAAAGCCTGATTAAAATCTTAGAAAAAAGAAAAGAAAGCAATTAAGTGAAAAATAAAAAATTATCAGTACAGGAATTTGCGGATACAATTGATAAATTGATAAAAGAAGGGGATAGATGCTTTTTATTCGGCCAAGCTGAACCAAACCTTTCAAACTATCTCTTTTTAGCGATAGGTTGTTATCTAAAAGCGTTGTTACTTATAAGCGTTAACACTGACAAGAGAGGATATAAATAATGGATATAATAAAAATTGAAAAAGAAGCATTTGTTTTAGACGGAGCAGAAAGAAAAAAATTATTGGCGTGCTTGCAATATTGCAAGCATAGAATTAAGAAACACAATGCAGTTAACAAAGGATTTGACGAGAAATTTGTTGATTATTTTATAGGATTTTTAAAAGATGAGGAGAGTGATTAAATGATGGAATTAGAAGAAGTGTGTTTAATGTGTGAAATACCCAGAAAATTTTATTTATATAAAGCAGAACCAGGAATTTCAAACCCTGATTTTACTATGCCTAAAAGTTGCATCATTGGCCATTTTTGGGTGGGCATTGGGGTAATTAGATATGATAAAAATTAAAAGCCAATATGCTTGGAAATCTTTTATAAAAGAATGGCAGCCTTTTGGGGTTGAAGATTGTTTTAATAGACGATTATTTAATATTCCCAACAAGATTAAAAGTAAATTCCCATATATTTTGAGGTCAAAAAATTATCATCGAATAATTTATTATATAGAAAATAAATATATTCTTATTGCTTTTTTTTACGCAAAAGAATTTAAAAGAATTAACTTGGCTATAAAAAACAATCAGCAACCATTTCCAGGTTTAATATCAGAAGACGTAAAAAACGTAGCGGCTTTTAAATTGAAAAACAAAAGAAATATTTTAATTGAAAACTGTATAATATCAGACAGATTTTCATTCTCAAACTGCAAAGATTCAACTTTTCTGATAAAAAATCATAGGCAAAAAATAACTACGGATAAAGGAAAGCGATTAAACTACAAAATCAATTTAGCTTTTCTTGTTTTTTTAGGTAACAATATCAAAAATGAGAATTTGCTAGAAAATTTAGATAATTTAATATCCTTTGCAGTCAACAAATGGATTTTAAAGAATAATTAAATGAGGGAACAATCTGTGCTTAGGAAAGTGATAACTGTTGAGCATAATATCTATGATAGTAGCGATGAGAATGCTTTTAACATGAGCCAGCACGTTATGGATTATTGCCAAGGATTGTGGAAGGTTTTAGATTTATTAAGACAGTATGAAAAAGCTAATTATGAAATACAAACAAAGGAAGAAACAGAGATATTATTTAGAGAAATCAGGGAAATAATAAGCGATACAGGATTTGAAAAATATTATGGCTAAGGTAATGAGCTAATAGATAGAATGAAAACTGGTAATATTTATTGTATAAAAGATGGACTTCAGGTAGCTTGTAGACCTGAAAAGCGTAAACAAGATTCCATGCTCCCTAAATGGTGGTGCTTTAACTGCAAAAGATATGTTTTGCCAGATAATAAATATCATAAATATTTTATCATAATAGCGAATAAAAAAGAGACTGGAAAAATAGGAGGAAAGCAAATGGCGACAGCACCGGATTCGACTTGTATAGAATTTTCGGAAGAAGAGAAATTAGAACTAGACACGGAATTTAAGAACTTTTTTTGGGAACATTGCAGGATAGGATAATTCTATGTCTAATTTGTTTAGGGGAGTAGAAAGCAACCACGAGGAAAACCTTACTTGCATAGAGTGCGGGAAGAAGAAAAAGTATCCTCACGCGCACTCAGTTTTTTGTGCTGATTGCTTGGAGATAATCAAGAAGCAAAACAACGAGATTAAAAAAGCAGGTGGAAAGGTGGTGTTTTTTTGAGACTTAATGATGTTTTATTAAAAATTATAAGAGACAAAGATAAAAAAAAATTGCAGAATTTTATTTCAGATTTAGATTTTGCGAGTAATCCTCGGATAGGAACGTGGAGCAAAAAAATGATGGAAGAGATTAAGTCTTGTTTGGAAGTAGCAAAAAGCTACAGATAATTTTAATGTTTTAGGGGCTACCAGTAAAAGGCGCATTTTTTGTTTAAACAAAGCAAAAAAACAATTATTTATTGGGAAGGTAACCAAGGTTATTTATACGCCCCTAGAACAATATCATTTCGCTCATCTGGGGGAAATGATAAGAAATTATAACTACAAAGTTATATAAAGGTATCGAAATCGATACTATTAGAAAATATAATTTATAAAATGGAGCAAATAATGGAAATAAAAAATGTTTTTTACTTGCCAAGCGGAAGAGTCTTTTTAGCAAAAATAAAAAATGATTTCTTGATAGAATTTACTGAAATGAGAGATGTGTCAATACAGGGGAAAGAACATATACAAGTTAGAAACGCGCTTGATCCCCATGTGATATGGAAACACTTAAAAGATTATGACAAAAAATGGCTTTTAACTGTTTCTACTCAAAAAGGCTGTCCTCATAAATGTAAGTTTTGCGATGTTGGAGGATTAGGGTTTCATGGAAATTTGTCTGTCAATGAAATTACAAATCAAATAAGATTTATTTTAGAGGCTACTCCTTATGTTTCAAAATCAAAAAAAGTAAAAATTGGGTTTGCAAGAATGGGCGAGCCAGCTCATAACTTAAGTAATGTTTTAAGCGTAATTAGTAATTTACATAATATTTCTCTGAATTTAAACAGAAAATTTAATTGGCTTCCGTGTTTCAATTCAATTTTGCCAAGAAGAACCATAGAAAAGAACTCTGGCTTTGATGTGATTGATAGGGTTATTGATATGAAAGAAAATAAATATAAGGGGTTTTTGCATTTTCAGTTATCTATAAATTCTACTGACGAAAAAAAGAGAAAAGAATTATTCTCTGGAGCAGATGTTCTTACGCTTGAAGAAATTGTCAGTTATATCAATAAAAAAAATATTACAAATAGGAGCGTAACTCTTAATTTCATTGTTATGAAAGGAGTGGAAATAAATATTAAAAAGTTAATAAAACTAGGGCTAAATAAAAACAAGTTTGTAATTAAACTAATCCCTCTCAACAATACTATCAGGAGACAAACAAATCAACTCGAAACATTGGCTAATTATCAAAATTATGAAAAACTAGAAGAAATAAAATTAAATTTTAACAAGGAAGGCATCCCTGTTGTTATAGATGCTATTGCCAAATGCGAGGAGGCAGGATTGTGTTGCGGACAATTAGCACAAATATTTCAATCATAACAAATTTTGGATGTAGGGCTAAATGCTGGTATTGTATTTGGAAAGGACATAAGTTTGAATTTATAAATGACAAGACAAACTGGGTTAAATTAGAAAAATTCCTTTTTAAATATAAGAATAAGGGAAAGGTTTCTGTTTCTGGAGGAGGAGATTGTTTATATAAATATAAAAAACATAGAACTTGGTGGCAAAAGCTTTTTAAAATAACAAATAAGTTGTCAATGAAAGTTGATGTTCATACCAGGGAAAAATTTTACAACAAATTGTTTTGGACAAAAATAAATAAATGCGTTTTTTCAAGTGACAATTTAAGCCAGGACAAAAAATACTTGCAATATTTAGGCAAGTTAACCAAGTTAAGAATAACCCACTTGATTACAGCAGCATCTACTAATAGAGGGATAAGGGATTATTTAAATTTTCAGCGCAAAAACAGATGTCAGTTTACCATAAAACAATTAACAAAATATTCTGATAAAGGTAAATATTGTTATTTTAGGAGAAAATATCCGGATATTTTTTATTTAGATAATGGGGATTATAATATTTATTATATGCCAGATAATTCTATTACAAAAAACTTTATTTAAAAGCTTTACTTTTGAAAAAAGATTGATTATAATATTTTCGTAGTCTTTTCTTTAGGGGCAAGTCTTTTCTTAGTCGATTTGCCATTTGCCCCTAAAAAAAGGATTATTTATGGTAAAATCGACTTACAAATTAAATAGTTATGAAAACAACGGCGGGAAATCCGAAAGGAAATCCGGCCTTTTTTTTTGGCTACATGAGTTGGAAACATGTAAAAACCTAAACTTGCCGACATGGTGTAGTCCACCGCATACCTTGCAAGTATAAATAAGAAATGGCGTGTAGAAGGTTAAGAGTGTGGATTGGTTGACGCTAACGCGATATGCTGGGTCAATTAAGAATATGCTGTAGTTTAAAGGTGCAATTCTCGCCTAATCGACTAGAGTAGGAGCTATAAAATAGTTTATAAGCATATTCCAGTAAAACCAGTACTAAAGAAGATAAAAGAGATACATAAGTTTTAAAGAAATTCCATTAAAGCATGGTGAATGGTTTCGCTTCGCTCAATCTGGGTCAACCTTAAAAAATAAAAAGGGGGAGTTATGAAAGGAATTGAAGCTTTTGAGGCAATGATGTTTGAGGGAAAGACGATTATTTATGCCTTACAGGTAAGATATATGTTCATGGATAAGATGGGCGCGGTTTATATTTTGCATTTTGAAAAAGGGAAAGGAATAGTAGACGAAGAGGGAAATCTTGTTGAATGGAAAGCATATTTTTGGGAGGTAGATTATTGGAGAATATACAAAAGAAAAGAAAAAGAAATTAGCAAAGAGATTGCAATGTTGCCAGAAGAAATTCCGTTTTCTGAAATGGATTGTCACCCCGCTAGATTGGTTAATCTTGTTAATGATATTATTAAATATTTAAAGGCAAGACAATGATTAAAATATTATTTATTGCTTCATGCGTTTCTTTTCCAGACGTATTTTACTTGCTTCCATTTTATCCGATATAAATATATTTATTTAAGTGTTGACATTATAATATTATAATGTATAATATCTTAAAAGAGAGGGGGTGGAAAGATAAAGGTCAATAAAAAAAATAAAAAGGGGGAAAATAAAATGAAAATAGAAATATATGCAGAAAACAAAAATCTCAATACAAAAAGAAAAATAGCAACAGTTATTACAGACAACGTTAGTAGGGCGTTGCGAACGTATGATACCGACTCATATCTATCGGACGATGAGATATTGACTTGGGATTTTTTAAAAAAAGGGGAGGAATTGAAGTGAAAAAAAGCATGTTAAGTGTAATAAATATAATGGATGAAAGCACTAAAACATCCCAGCTAGTAAGAGATATTATTGCAATCTATGAGGCAGAATCAAAAAAACAAGTTATTAAATATCTCCAAGAAAATTATTGGCACAAAGAAAAAACAGAAAAGGAAAATGGAGATGTAATATATGCCGATTTAGTCGAAGTTGAAAAATGCCTTAATCAAGCAAAATATGCTGTACAAAACTATCCAATTTTAAAAGCAGTTGAATGGATAGAGGTTGCTAATGCTGGGGCAGAAATATTAAGGGCGGTTATAACAGAAGAAAACATGAGGAGGTGAAAAATGAAACCTTTTATTAACGAAATAAAAATATGTTTTGATACTGAAGAGGTAGTAGCTTTTACGAGCTTTGATGATGATTATATCCAAAAAGCCATTGATTTTTTAACCAGTTATAAAAATGAAGTGCTTTTAGAGGATTGTGTTTTTTCAGAAGAAGGAATATAGGAGGTGATTAAAATGAAAGCTAGAGAATTAAAAGAAATGTTTGCAAAGCTTGAAAAATGTTTTGGCAAGCACGCTAATTTTAAGGAGGTGGTAAACACAGTTAATCTGCTTGCCGAGGTTGCGGGAAATTTGAATAAAAAAGGAGAATAAAATGAATAAGGAAATAAAGTTTAGGGCTTGGGATAAAACAAAATCTAAAATGTTTTATTTCTCTTTTAGAGAGATACATTATAACGGAATTTTAGAGGGTACAGATTTAGATAATTGTAAAATTATGGAATACACAGGGTTAAAAGATATAAACGGTAAAGAAATATATGAAGGGGATATTGTAATAGGTAGAATTTTAGAAGAAGTTGAAGGAGTTACTTATAGAATATCTCAAGATACTTTTACAGTTAAATGGGAGAATCTTTTAGCAGGCTTTAATTTAGCAGAATATGATTCTTTTGAGGTTTTAGGCAATATATATGAAAACCTAGAAAAAATAAAGGAGTAAATTAAAATGGAAAAAGAATATAAGTTTGTAATCAATATGAAAAGCCAAGAAGGTGATATTTTAACTGCTCGCGGGGATATGATAGGAGAAGTTATTAGCGGTATAAAACAATTAAGGGAAGCGTTTTTACAGTTTAAAGAGGACATTAAGCCCAAGGATACGACTGGTTGGGTAGAACGCCCTACAGACGAGGAAATAAGGCGAGCCAACCCGCCTAAAGACGAAGTGCCATTTGAGGGCGCAATGACTAGCTTGCCGGAAGAAAAACCTAAACCAGAAGTAAAAAAAGCTGATAAGCCTTTTATTACTTGCAATTTTTGCGGCGCGTTTGCACTAGTAAGTAAATTCTACAAAGGCGGAAAACAGCCAAAGTACTATTGTCCGAATTGCAAGTCGGCTATTTGGTCTCAAGATTATCAAAAGCAAAAAGACCCTTACAATGGCGAAAAAAGAAAAACATACGAAAGGTAGGGAATTAAAATGGAATTAATAGAAAAAAAAGACCAATTCAGACGAGATTTTACTGGAATATATGAATGCGAGTCCTGTGGCGAAAGAGAGACAAGGATAAGATGTTATGACGACGATTATTTTCACGATAAAGTTATGCCAAATGAAAAATGTCGGATATGCGGAAAATCTACCAACGACTTAGGAATTGTCTCAAAAAGATGCCAAACAAAATATTCCCCTCACGAGGTGGTATAAAATGGAACACGGAGGATATGAGTGCCAAGAAGAATGCGATTTTTACGAATGTCCGCCACCAGAAGAAGAACCAATAGAAGAAGACCCAATAAAAGATTTGTTTAATCTTGTTTATACTTGGGGAAAAGCTGGTGTTAAAACAGACCATAATTGCAATGTTTATCAGGGATTAATAAAAAAAATAATAGGAGGGAATAAAATGGAACACTTAGAAATTGAAAAAGGATTAAGGGAATTACCGCCAAAGATTGTAAGTGCGATTGAAGTAGTTAGCACGGTTACAAACCTCTTGGCTTTGTCCGAATTAAAATTAGAAAGGCTAAGGGCTAAAGTATATCTAGAAGCAAAAGAAAAGAACCCTAAAGCTACGGTTAAAGACTTGGACGCTATGTTAATTTGTGATGATATAGTTTTTGAAACTGAAGAGATGTTGTTAAAAATAAAAGCTGACTTGATTGTTGCAAAGGGAAACCTCGAAGGATTGCAAACCGAATTTACGGCAATCAGAAAGCAGGAGAGTTTGTTTGAGGCATTGCGCCAGATAGCAGGGAGGGAATAAAATGAAAATAACAAAAGAATGGCTTGAAGAAAGAAATGCTTGCAAAGAAGGGATTGATTGGTTTGCAACCCAAACAGAAACTGACGGAATTAAGATACTAAAAAAACTAATCGCAGAAGATAAAGAAGATAAATTAGATTGGGCTAACTGGTTAATCGTCAGACTTATGGATTATAACGGATATGTCAGCTATGCAATTTTTGCGGCGGAGCAAGTAATTGATATTTTCGAAAAAGAATATCCCAAAGATAAAAGACCAAGATTAGCAATTGAAGCAGCTAAAAAATGTATTGATAATCCTAATGCGGCTAATGCGGCTTATTGTGCGGCTAAGGCGGCTAATGCGGCTTATTGTGCGGCTAAGGCGGCT
>CAZKNU010000003.1:0-28052 GCA_964554235.1 uncultured Methanosarcinales archaeon
TCAACAAAAATGTAATGGTCAATGATAGTATCTCCAATTACCAAAACTTTAAGATCTTTAGCACGATCTAATAAATTAGCTATTTGTTCAAATTTAAAATTAGTGACTATCTTTTTTAAATATTCTTCCATCAATAAACCACCATAAACTTGTATTTAACGTTTTATAAACTTATTGAAACAGCATTCTGATTAATGACTGTGTTTAATACAATCATATTTAATGTACCAGCCGCCAGTAATATTTTATTTCCTGTAGATCAACAATTTTTAAAATAAACAAGCTAACCAAATATACACTGACAGCCAGGAATACTGAAACAACTAATTTAAACCAGGGAGAAAAAGGTAAAAAATATTTAGCTGCAAAAATAACTGAAACAAACAACAAAGCTGCAAAAATTTGTTTCAACCATTCTTTAAGAGGAAATTTTATTTTTAAGACTTGCTGGATTTTAACGGTAGTTAAAAATAATATCACGCTATAGCTGATTGTGGTAGTAATTGCTGCCCCATTAATGCCTAAGGAAGGGATAAAAATTAAATTTAAACCTAAATTAACAGCAGCAGCTAAAATAGTAATCTTTGCCACTATTTTTGGCTGGCCCATTGCAGAAATTACCGTGTTATTAACCATAGCAACCATAAAAAAAAGTGCTCCGACTAACAATATTTGCAAAGCTAAAGAGCCAGCTTGATATTCAGCACCAAAAAAAGTGATGATAAAAAACTTGGAAAAAGCAAAAATAGTAAAAATTATAGGAACAAAACATACAAAAGAATATTTATGCAGCAAACGGACACCAGCAGACAATCTTCGATAATCTTTATTGGCCCATAGTTCTGATGAAATTGGAAAAGTGGTAGAGGAGATCGCCCGCCCAATAAATAAAATTATTAAAGCGGAAGGTAAAACGACATTATAAATACCCACTTCTGCTAAAGGCCTAAAATAAGTTAAAATTAAAGTATCCATGTAGCCGATAATCGTTCCGGCAAAAGAAGTAGCAAATAAAGGGATGCCAAACAAAACCACTCTTTTAGATACCAATTTAAAATCAGTTATTTTACTAGAAAAAAATCTAGAGAACTTACCTGCAAAAGGAGCATAGATCAAAAATAGTAATGGGCACACAACCACATAAGCAAGCATGGGGGCATACAAGCCAAAGCCCAATTTAAAGAAAACAAGAAAAGAAAGAAGAACGATTAAATTTTTAGAAAATTCAACTGATGAAAATAGAAACATTTTTTGAAATCCGCAAAAAATCCCTTTTAGAATAGTAAAACAAATGCTAAACACAACATAAACTATTACTAAGATGATTAGCACTGATGCACGGGGATCTTTAAAATAACTTTCAGCAAGAAAACCAGAAAGCAATAAAAACACAGCACTAAATATCAATGAGCTAACAAACTGAAATAAGAAAACCCCTGATATGGCCGTTTTAATACGATTGAACTGGTTATGAACCTTAAATTCAGCAATGTGTTTTATTAATGAGGAATCTAAACCCAAATCCCGAAAAAAAAGAAAGAACAGGATAAAAGTTAAAACTGACGAAAACAAACCATAGTCCGTTGGACCTAAACTTCTAGCTAAAATGACTCTAGTTATATAAGCAATTCCTGCAGCTAAAATCGACATTAATAATGTAATAGATGTTCCGCTGACTGCTTTTTTGGTATAATTCATTATTATAAATGGCTTGTGCGCATTTTTAAAGATAGTGGTGCTTAGTTCTGATAAAAATAATCATAATAAGCAATTACGAGCAGCAAGCAAAGTGATTTTAACTAAGAATTACAAACTAAATTTATTCAATTAAAATATTTGGAATTATTGAGTTCGGCTACAGGAACAATCCCCAGCTCGGATTGTACTTCCTGAAATGGAAATCGTAATCTCCGACGATAGAATCAAATTCTTTTCCGGTGTAATCATATCTGCTTTGCTTTTAAGTCCGTTGAAATATTCTTTGCAGCTTCGCCAATTATTTCGATTCTTCTAATTGTAGCATCTTTCACATCTTTATTCCCTTTAAATTCATTCTTTGACAAACCTTTGATAGAAGATTGAATGTCAGCGATGGCCTCTAAAATGTGCTTAAGGTATGGAATATTTACATGATGGCTCATAGTATTCTAACCTCATCTTTCATAATATATTCTTTAAGTAAAGGATGTACTGATTTATATGTTAACAAATCAACTTTTCTTCTTAATTTTTTTTCTAAATCTAATTTTATCCCTACAAACCCAAAGCCTATGCCTTTTGGCGGCTGAATAAGCATATCAATATCACTTTTTTTCTTAGCTTCCCCGCGAGCATAACTACCGAAGATGCCTGCTTTCACTACTCCGTTCTTTTTCAAGAGAGGCACAGACATTTTAGCAATCTGTTTTAGAGTCAAATTTTTCCCTGTTTTTGCCATGCAGTTAAAGAGGGTATGCTTATATATAAATTATTCTGTCTTGAGTCTTGGTAGGCTGTCGCTGTTTTAATCGAGCTATTAATGGCAATTCATCATATCATAGTATGCTTTGACGGCCAGCTTGCGCACAGCCGCAATCATGCATTTCTTGGGATGCTTTCCAGTTCTTCGCAATCTGGTGTAAAACTGCCCGATTTCAGTTTTGTCGACAATTATGTTTCACTTTTTAAAATTTGTATTGTTAGCAACGAGGTTTTTATTCTCTGCCGATTCAACCGCGGGTCTTCAACTAAAAGCCGGATCGCGCAGTAATCTTAGCGGGGATAAAAATTTCAATCAAAAACACAAATTGCTTTTCCATCAGAGATGACTACTTTTCCGCTAGCCCCTTTACAGCAATTGTCAATTTCTCGATATTTAGAACAGAATTCTTGGCCTTTAGCATCACATTTTTTCTGAATGCAGGTATCATAACCGGCTTGGCCTTTGTCTTTGATTGCAAATAGAGAAAATACCACCATCAGCACCAGCAGACCATACAAAACGCCTAGTAATATTTTTTGAGCGAGATTCATCTATTTCACCTTAAAAAGAATTATCCTTTCTTCTATTTGCTGCAGAGGAATAAAGAGCCCCGATTTCATTATTTCATCATAGCGTTTAGGCAATAGTTCTTTAGTTTTTTCTTCGGTAAAACTACTTTTAAAATATTTATAATCCATCGGGCCATTAATAATAAAATATTCATAACCATTTGTTTTCAAAAAAGAATGTAATTCTTGAACATTTTTATTCAAAATATCTTCTCTAAAACTAATAACTTCCTGACACCAATCGCAACTAAATTTTCCAAAGCCGATTACTAATTTATCACGAGGAGAATATAAAAATACTTTTGCATTTACCGGCAAAGTATCAAACAAAGCCCCATATTCAAAAGGTTCCTGACCAGTCATAAACGAACCGGAAGTAGGCCAGTTAGCTGTGTTTAATTCATATTTTTGTTGGGCGGAAGTAAAAACAATCCCAATAATAATTGCACTAACAACTACAAATTGTAAAATTTTATTCTTTCCAAAAAAAGCTTTTACAAAATAAAATCCTTCAGTAGCAACTAAAGCTACAGCAATGGCTAAGAGCATCCAAGTTCGGAAAGGCCCTCGGGCTACTGAAATAGGAAAAGTTTGTCCATTAACTCCCCAAAAAGCAAATATTAACCAAAATAAAGACAAACATAACCAAGCATTTTCTTTAGCAATAATTTTTGATTTATATTTTAATAAAACATAAATTAACCCTATTAAGGTTAATAAACTTAAAACAATCCCAATCCCGATAGGATTATTGATCATGTTCTGGCCTTGAGCAATAAAAAAATCATTAAAAGAATAAGCTCGTGCACCGGATCCGCCAGGGCGAGTTAAAAATCCCAAAATAATAGGCACTTTGCTAAAAATAAGACTAACATACCCAACAGAACTGCTAGCCGCAGTGGCCGTAGTAGTAAGAACAGAACCAGTTGTATTTATTATTGCATCTCCAGAATAATAATTCAGTACTCCTTTAATACCGTACTTAACCATCATTGCTCCCCACCAGGAAAAAGATAAAAAGATTCCACTAACTAAAGCCAATGATTCGTATTTAAGAAATTTCCAATACACAATAGAATTTATGACGAGGTAAATTAATAACATTGTAGTTAATTTTACCGGCTGTTCAAGATTTTGGGCAACCCAAATGCTCCCTACGATTAACGCTGCAATAATGGTCCATTTTTTATCTTCTTTAATCATTAAAAAAGCATACATAGCTGGAAAAAATAAAGTGATAGCTAAGGCATGCGCCCAAATAAAATGACTTAAGTAGCAAGGAACGGCTGCTAACACAAAAGTTGCAAAAAGAGCTTTATTTTTATCACCAATAAATAATTTTGCAAACAGGTAAAAGAAAAGGATTCCTAAAGAAACAATTAGAGCATTAAAAAATTTGATTACCCATCTTAAATCTGGAGAGGTTTGATGAAGAACCCCCAATAAAATATCATAAGCGGGAGGATAAGGATCTATGTAAGATAATTTTTTATCCGTGCCCCACCCCAATCCTTCAAATGCGGGATCATATGCAGTTTTTTCTAAAGCAACATATTTTACCCCAACAGAGTGCCCCCATGGGTCTTCATCTTCTAAGTAAGGATAATTAAATGCACCAGCCGTATACATATAAAGAGAAGCTAAAGTCAATAACAGAACTAAAATAAGAACTAAGTCTGATTTGATAATCTTAATGGAAGAAATTTTTATGTTTTTAATAGTGGTTTTAATCTTTTTAAAGTTCTTTAGCAAAATAATTATGGGGAAAGCCAAGCTTAATGTCAAAAATATTCTCCAGTCTAAGGGAATGCGTAAAAGATTTAAAAAAATGGAAAGCAGAGGAAATATTCCAAACCCCATAGCTATGCGGACTAAATTTTTTTCTAACTTGCTTTCGGGTAATTTTAAAAAATAAGTTACAGTAAACCCCAATCCCCAGGTATATACAAAAAATAATAAAATTGTTATAATATCCATCTTAATGAAAACTTACGCTAAAATATTTAAATTTATGTGTGTTTAGGGAGAGGTTTTATTTTATCTTCTCTTATTTTTTAATCTTTTTACCTCTCGCTCAAGTTTCTTTTCTTTCTTTTCTAATCTTTCTTCTCTTCTCACAAACTTAATTAAGAAAAACAGCCCAATTATTCCCACCAAAATTACAATTCCCCCAAGAATAGCAAATATCATATTTTTTTCCACAAAACTGGGCAGGAAAGGGATTTCTTTGATGACTTTAAACTCTGCCTCTCCCGTTGTACTGCTGTCTTTATAGGTAACATTAACAAAAAAGAAATAAGTTCCTGCTTTTTCTGGAGCTTTTAAAGTTCTTATAAAAGAAGCAATCTCCTCAACCGCCAGAGTGTCATGCCCGGAAGTTAATATCTTTCCTTCATCTTTAATTGCATAATCAACCATAGTATCGACCTGTCCAACTCGGGCTAGATTAGTTATCTGTATTTCTGCAGTAACCTCCTCTCCCGGGTAGAGTGTTTTAAACTTCTCAGGAATATTTACCTTAACATCAAATAAAGCTTCTCTTTTCTGAACTTCCATAATCAGGAAAATTTTCTCTTCTTTGGTCTTGGATTTTATGATTAAGGTTCCGGTTTGTTTTCCTACTTTTTCCTCAGCACCAGCAACAAAAGTCACATAAACAATTCCTTCTTCGTCTTTTTCCAAAGTTAATTGCTTAGGGCTTATAAGTATAGATTCTTCCAGGCCTTCAAGATAAAAATCAAGACTTAAACTGCTGGTTCCTTCATTTTTTATTATAAAACTCTCCTTAACCGTCTCTCCCTGCGTTACCGAAGTTCTTATTTCCTTCCTATCTATAGAAAATAATTCCACTAGTTTCTCTTCCACAACATCTGCTCCTTCCAACTTCTTTACATCTAAATTAACACTTATCCCTTTTATACTGCTTAAAGTTACACTTAAATCCATTAAACCATCATTATTCAAATCAACATTCTTAGTTTCCCCTACTGTTAAAGTGAAACTGATTGGAGTAGAACTAATAGTAATAATAGCAGAATTAGCTTTAACAGTGCTTACTTTGATTGTATGTTCAGTAGTTCCGTCAAATGTTAAACTTTTTGAACTGCCGGAGGAAATTGAAACTGTTCCACTGGTTAATTTGGAGAAATCAAGGTCAAAGGAGACCACTTTCGGAGTTGTTCCGCCTCCGCCTCCACCACCGCCACCTCCTCCACCCCCACTGCCGCCATCGCCAGGAGGAGCAGTATAACTGACCGTTACCTGCCAGGTCGCAGAACCGTTTTTATTGCTGGCATAATCGGTGCAGTTAACCGACCAATCGTAAACAGTATTGCTTAAGCTCTTAGTAAAAGTTTGAGCAGTGCTTACAGCAATACCTGAAGTAGTCTGGTCAACAGCATTATTGATTATTAAACTGCAATTATTCACCGCTTCATCAGTTACCTGATAAGTAAACGTAACGGTGGAAGAAGAAGTCCACGTAGATGCATTCGCAGGCGTGGTTAAACTGGGAGCAGGTTTGATGGTATCAATCCTAAAGATTCTGGTGGCAGAAGTAGCCGTATTATTACCATTATCTTTGGCAGTCATCAGCCAGGAATACATGCCGTTTCCAAAAACGGTTAAATCTTTGTTAAAAACATAATAAGTGTTATTTATCCCGGAAGTATTAGATTGGTTAACAATTAACGAACCGGTCCAGTTGCCGTAGAGAGTTACGTTGGTTAGATTATTATCATCAAAGACCGTAGCATTGAAGATTATTATTGGATTGGAAGTGTTGAAGCCATTAACAGGGGAGTTTAAGGTAATGGTAGGCGTCGTGGTGTCTATAGGAATAGTATAATTCTGCTCTATTGACCAGCTGCCGTTGGCTAGGGCAGTGTCAATGGTCTGCACTGACCAATAGACTGAATCTCCAGCATCCAGGGCAACATTTAAAGTTATGGATTTCCTCTGCATCATGTTGCCGAAGTAGCCGTTATCGTCTCCTCCGCCGTAAACACCGGAGACGATGCTGTGTTTATTGCTGGAAGTGCCGACTTTGAGATTGTAGTAGAGGCCATTGGAAGGCGTTTCTGTATCACTTCCATTATTCCATCTGAGGGTTAGCTGTCCATTCTGGTAGGTAGCGTTTAAGATGGTTGGGGGGGTGGGTTTGGTGTTCTTGGTGGTGATGTTGTTGAGATAAACGGAAGCATCTTGATTTTCAATATCTGTATTATAACCAATAAGAATCAAATCTAAATCATTATCATTATCTAAATCACCCCAAGTTGCTGATGGACCTAATGCGGTATTAAATACACTTGATTCTGGGTCGCTCAGGACAGAAGAGAATGGAGATCTATCATATAAATATAATGTTGACCATCGCTCTTCTCCAGATGTAAATAAATCCAAATCACCATCATTATCATAATCTCCAAAAACTTGTGTTCCATCATATATCCCTGCCAAATTAGTATCTTCATTTTGAATTCTTACAAGTGTAGTCCCCGTATTATTATAAACTTCATGTTCATCACTACTTGTATGTCCAATTAAAGTTAAATCCATTCGTCCATTATTATTAATATCTCCCCAAGCAGTAGAGGCTAATTCTACACCTAATAAACTTTGATCCCAAGTAGTATTTCTTACAAAAGAACTTCCATTATTAGAATAAACTTTTGCAGAATAAGTGCTTCCCCCTTCGCTTCCAACCAAAGTTAAATCCAAATCACCATCATTATCCATATCAGTTAAAGTGGTTGAACCAGCAAAAACACCTGTAAGAGCATTCTGCCAAGTTGAATTTTCGGCAAATCTAGTTCCATTGTTTATGTAAATTTTAGCGATGTTTGCAGTCACACTTTGCCCTGCTAAAGCCAAATCTAAATCACCATCCAAATCAATATCGCCAAAAGCAATCGAAGCTTTTGCTACTTTAGTTATATCTCCTTTAAAAGTAGAATTTTCTACTAAACTTGTTCCGTTATTTAGGTATATGAATGATTGCTGACCACCATCGTTACAACCGGAAATAGTTGAAGCGCCGCTATTACATCCACTTAATGCTAAATCTAAATCGCCGTCATTATCTACATCACCCCAAGCAATAGAACCATAATGTACTGCTGTAAGATTCCCCCCCCAAGTTGAATTATCAACTAAAAATACCCCATTATTAGTATAGATTTTAGCTAAATAACTATTACATGGGCTGCCTCCATTACACCCAATGTGAGCTAAATCTAAGTCACCATCACCATCCACGTCTCCTAGTGCAACAGAGGTCCACCAGGAAGCAACTAAATTTTGTTGCCACATAGAGTTCTCATTCAAATATGTATTTGCACTTACAACTTGAGAAAAAGAAACAATTACAACTAGAAATGTTAAAAACCATATCAGCCCTTCTCTGGTTAGCATCTTTTAGGCCTTAAGATTCTTTTTTCTTACTTTTAGCATAATAGTAACCAACCAGCCCGGAAAGAATCAAACAGATAAATATAAGCATTCCTGTAAGTGAGATGTGGGATGACAAACTGCCAATTAAAGAAGTAATTCCTGCGCCGGTGATGAGTTCTAAGCCGCTGCTTCCTGATTTTGGTTCTGTTTCAGTAAAAGTTTTTTCTTTGTTATTCTTATTTTCTGTTTCTGATGATTGTTTCTCTTCTTGCGGTAGAATTATATTTGTAATGTTTTGGTAAATATTTGTAATGGGAGTTATTATTTTCTCAATTATACTACTTCCTCCGCTAGAACCTCCGCCACCACCAGAAGAACTGCCACTGGATGAGCTTCCTTCGGAGCTACTGCTAGGCATTTGTTCTCCGGTTTTTTGTAATTTAATACCATAAATATCTAAATCTTCGGTTACTGTAACAGTATCAACTTCTTCCTGTCCATAATTAACCCACTCTTCGTTAGGATCGATATCAATCATTCTTTTGATGCTGTAATCTCCTGCAGGTAAACTTGGCTGTAATTCAACCGTAAAAGATACTGAGCCACCCATTGGCCCAACAGTTTCAATCACTAACGGCTGGCAGTATGGATCTGCAACTCCTGCTGGCCTGTCTCCCTGATTGTAACAAGAAGTATTAGCTGTGTTCAAGAACCAATAACCAATTCTCACGGGCAAGTAATCGCCTCCGCCGTATGCTGGTCGGAACAAGTTATGGCGACGGTATAAATTCCTTCTACGGTTAAATCAATGAAATCATTTGCGGTCAAACTCGTTTCTGTGGCTGGTCCATAAGACTTACTGTAGATTAAAGTTCCGGTGCTATTGCTGACATTTACCCAAAGCAGGTAAAGATTGGCATCAGAGCAGGTTATGTCTAAAGTTATATCCTGATTGGAAATAGTTGTATTATCCTCGGAAGGATTAACCCCTTCGATTATCGGATTTATTCTGTCTAAGACAAATAATCTGCTTTTGTTGGTAAAATCAATGCTGTCATTGCAAATTACAGTCCAATTATAATGGCTTTCATTAACAGTGAAGCCTTTGGTGAAATTAACAAGTGTATTGTCAGCAATGCTGGATTGCGTTTCTTCCAGACTGCCGTTAATATAAAAACTGCATTCTCCCACATCATTATCAGCATCGGAATAAGTAAAGTTAACCGTAAGGTTAAGGAAATCATGGTCATTGTCATCGGGATAAAGACTATCAATAGTTGGGGGGGTGTTGGCTACGGTGAAACAATAATAATCTGACCTGTTGCTGTTCCTGTTAGTGTCATTGGCCCAGAAGTACCAACATACTTGATTATTCTTTGGGAGAGAAATAGTTTTAGTGGCATTGGCTAAATAGGTAGTTCCTGAAATGTCAATTGTATCATTTTGCCAGGAGCCGGAAGCATTCGTGGCAAAGATGTAATAATCTAAAGCAACAGTATCATTTATAGTTATGTTTGCAGTAAAGTTTTCTCCCATTCTGAAATTAGCAGAGCCATTTTTAGCATTGCTGAAGGTTGGGGGAGTTGTATCTGGTGCATATAAAAAGTCTCTTCCTGCTCCACCATTCCAGCTATAAGTTACATCCGCAGTAGTATATTCCCAATCTGCAAAATACATATTATCAATTAAACCATCGTGAAATCGAGGCTCACTTTCAGCACGTGTAGCACCAACTATTAATTGTGTATAATCACTGGACATAACAGTGGTGTCTGATAAATTGGCTTCGGGAATTGTATTTCCATTAATATATAATTTAGCTCCGCCAGAACCAAAAGTTAAAATAACGTGAAACCACGTTCCTGTAGATAAGGTGGTGGTGCTGAAAAGTTGCCATATATAACCACTTTCAATTTCATAAAAAGCGGCAGCTATTTTATTTCCATCTCCGAAACCAACTCTAAGAACGTGGGTATTGTCTTTACGAATAGCAAAACCACCTGCTTCGTTAGGGTCAATACTCTCAAGATTTACCCAGAAGTCAACTGTTCTTATACTATTTGCATCATTTATAGAATAATTATAAGCATATTGAGAGCTACCTACTTCTAAATCAACAGCATTATTTACTTTTCCAGTTATGTAATTAAATGGAGTATTAACACCTGTTAAATTCTTAGGGTTAATCCCGTCATCAGCTAAATTATCATTAAATCTGTAGTAATGTAATCCCGTTGACGCTAAAGCAGAAAAACTAAATATAATTATTAATAAAATCAGCAGCAGCCAAAATTTATTCTTAAACCTAAATTTAACTAACACCACAATCACCTTCTTTTTAATAGTAAAATGAACCTTGAAAACTTTTTAAACCTTTCGTAAGAATTAACTCCATAGAAAATCTCAAAAGATAACCTTGCGGAAGCGAACATTCAAGGCGTTCACTTTTTCCACACTTAACTAAATGTTTTTAGGCGCTTCCTTTTTTCTATGTTTTTGCAGCATTAAAAAGAAAGCATACCCTAAAAACATTGGATAGACATAATTCACAAATCTTCCCACCAAAGCTCCGGTGATAGCTACATTTTTATCCATGCCAATCATTATTAATAATAAAACAAACCCTCCTTCTAATGAACCTAAACCGCCCGGCAACAGTGAAACTAAACCAACTATTACTGATAAGGAAAAGGCTGATAATAAAAAGAAAAAATTAATCTTTTCACCAAGGAAAGTAAAAATAATAAAAAATACCAGCCCATCCAGCGCCCAGATAAAAAGACTTATAATTATTCCCCAAAAGAACGTTCGTTTTTTAACCGTAGAATTGCAAAAAGAATTTATGAATAAATCCAGAAAATGCTTTATTTTTTCCTGCCGTTTAAATAATTTAATTAGGGTATTTAAAATAAAAAGACTAAACTTGCGGGAAAATAAAAATAACAATGCAGTTAAAATTAAGAGTAATAAAAACAGGTAGCCAAGCCATAATTTTCCAATTAAATTTTGCAGATAGAATATCAACACATAAAAGCTAAAAAAAATGATTACTAACAAATCAATAACTCTTTCTACGATAATGGATTTAATGCTTTTAGAAACCGGGATACCTTCCATTTGTTTTAAAAACACAGAGCGAATAGGTTCACCAGCATTCCCGGGAGTTAATCCGGTAACAGCTTTTCCGGCAAAAAAAATGGGTATAATTCTTAAAAAAGGAACTTTAGCTTCATCAGCTAAAAAGAATCTCCATCGCCAGGCCCGCATTAACATGGCTAAACTCATTAGTACTAGCAAAATCAGAAGCTGAAAAATACTTATTTTTTTAAAATGTGCAAAAATCTGATCTAAATCGCCGAAAGAAATAATTAAAATCAGTAAAAGCAAGCTGATTGTTAATACGCCCCCTTTTTTAATCCAATTTTTTAATTTATTCATGTTTGAATAGGTCCGTTTTTATCATTGATACAATCGTTTTTTAGTATTAATATTGGCATTATTGATCTATTTTCTTTCGTTGACCGGAATAGTAATGGATATCAATATCTTTATAATGTTTTTCCTGGATTAAATTGTACCGGGCATCCATTTGTAGTTTATAAAAATCTTCTGAGCGCCAATTATGGGATAAAATTAACCACATTCCTTGGGCTGGTGAAATTTTTGAAACTGCGTTGTTGAAACTTGCATGCATTTCTTCTTTAGATGTAGAAGATAATAAAGATATTTTTAAAAGGTTTTTATTGGGGGGGCTGTTTTTAGTATAATAATCAAAATTCCTAATCATATATCCGGCATCAAATAAAATAACTTCCTTGGTTTTGACGTTATCTTCAACAAATTTTACTGCTTCTTTCCATTCTTCTTTAGTTGGTTGAGAATAATACCAACACAATGAAAACGAGTTCAGTAGAATAATCGCAATCAAAAAAAGGGCCAGATATTTCTTTTCTTTAATTTTAAGAAGAAAAAAAGATACTGCGAGATAAACAAAAGGAATCATAAAAAGCGCATATCTTAATAAAAACATTCGGTAGGGCGTTAATGTGTATTTTAAAGAAAAAAGGTAACTACTGATAAATAAAATGCTTAATATTAAACAAGTTATTAAAAAATATTTTTGATCGTGTTCGATTTTTATACTTAATGAAGAAACGCAATGTTCAAATTTAATCTTAATAAGGTTTCTTCTTTCGACGACATAGAATATAACTAAAAATAATGTTATCCCCGATAATAACAAAAGCAAATCCAAAATGAATAAGGGTATCCCTAAGACAGAAAAAATGGATTTGAAATCAACTTGGTACAGTTTTACAAAAACTTTAAGAAAAGAGTATAAGAGGGGGAAAATAGCTCCCAAGATAAGTGCTTGTGCACAAACCCAGGTCCGAAAAGACCCTTTTCTGAAGAAAACAAATAATACATTAAAAATAATCAGAAGCGCCATTCCTAAAAAATGGAGATATATTGTTAGGATAATTAGTAAAATAAAAAAGAAATACCCATACAATTTATCTGTTTTAATACTTTTTATAAAAAAATAGGCACATAATAAAGTTAAAACAGAAAGCATTGCATACGCTCTGGCTTCTTGGGAATAAACTATTTGTATGGCTGAAGTTGCACACATAAATGCACTTAAAAGAGCTACCTTTTTGTTAAATAACGATTTTCCAACCAGATATAATAACAATACTAAACTTGCACCCAATATAGCCGAAGGTAAACGCATTGAGAATTCAGAAACACCAAAAAGATTAACCCATTTGTTCATAAATAAGTAATATAAAAGAGGATTGCCGCGGTCAATATTGTCTAAATTTTGAGAATATTGTAAAGTAGAAAGTTCGTCGGACCAAAAACTCTCTTGATCTAATTGGTATAATCGCAAGAATAAAGCCAAGATAAATATAGCTAAAAGTAAGTAAAAAATCTTTTTTTTATCCCAAATCATTAGCGAACATAACTAATAAAAGATTTATAAAAGTTATCCAATATAGATTTTGTTTGTTTTCCCCGAGCTTAAGCGAGGGTTCGCCTCTCAGATGCAAGAAATGCGAAAACTATCGCCTTTCTGCATAGAAAACTGATATTCTTCAGTTTTCATGTGGCGTGACCTCTCGTTTGTTTTCCCCGAGCTTAAGCGAGGGTTCGCCTCTCAGATGGCGTGACATCTGTTGCAGAAGATTTAAAAGTAAAAGATTAAGAATAAAATTCAAGGAAAAATGAAATTAAAAGGAACTGTGCAAGTGGACCTAGATGGCTTTTGGACCATTGCAAATTATTATGGGTTAAAAACAGATTCAAATAAAGACATCATTTATGAAACTGCTATTCGTCGCTTTTTGAAGATGTTTGAAGAAAAAGGAATCAGAGCTACTTTCTTTGTAATCGGCAAAGATGCATTAATTAAAGAAAAGAAAGAATTATTAAAAAATATTGTTAATGATGGACATGAATTGGCTAACCATACTATGAACCATGTATTTGGCTTAAGTAAACTTTCACCGGAAAACAAAATTAAAGAACTAGAAGAAGCTGAAAAAGCGATTAGTGAAATAAGTCGCCATAAAATTGTGGGTTTTAAAGCACCCGGTTACGATATTGATAGAGAGATGCTGGATATTCTTGCCCAAAAAGGATATCTTTATGATTCCTCAATGCTGCCAAGTTCTATTTATCCAGTTACTCAAATTATAAATGGGTTATTGTCAAATACTAAAAAAATAAGAACCCATGGCCCAAAAGTAAGTTGGGGATTTGCACCTAATCGGCCCTATTCTCCTCAAAAACATATCTGGGCGGGAAAATCCTGGAAGAAAGGATCTTCTGGTTTGTTAGAAATCCCTTGTTCAGCCATGCCTTTAATCCGATTTCCTTATCATAGCAGCTATGCTTTTATAGGGGGATTAAATTATTTTAATATTGGACATACTCTGATGAAAAAAACAAAAACGCCTTTAAATTATTCTTTCCATGCAATTGATTTGGCTGATAATATTCAGACTAAATTTTCCCCAATCCAAAACATTAATTTTGATAGGCGGTTTAATTTGTGTAATAAGATTACAAGTAAAATAACTAAAGATTATAATATTTCCACAACTGCTGAACTGGCTGAAGATATAAAAAAAGGGTTATGGAATAATAATAATAAATAGAAAAATGAATTATGAAATTACTGAATTGAAGGAAGAGAACGAACAGGAATATAGAAATTTTATTCTTAAACATAATTCGCTCATAGAATTTGAACCGGAATGGAGAAAAATAGTTGAATCAAATTTTGGTTTCAAAGCAATTTATTTAATTGCTAAAAAAAAAGATAATGAAAGTAATGGCGGCGGTATTGCTGCAGTTCTTCCTTTGTTTGAGGCAAACAGTTTTTTATTTGGAAAAAGATTAATTTCAACACCTTTTGCAGTTCATACAGGGATTTTATCGGACGAAAAAGAGGAAGGGGCAGTAACAGCGTTGACTAAATTCGCTAAAGATTTAGCTAAACTAAATGGTTATAAATTTTTAGAAATTAGGAAAAAAGAAAAAGATTCTTCTCCCGATAATGAATTTACCGTTAAAGAAGATGTTTATGATTTTTCATTAAAAATTAATCGGCCTTTAGAAAATATTTGGAAATTTTTACCTAAGAATAGTGTCCGCTGGGGAATTAAGAAAGCAAAGAAAAGTAATTTAACCATAAGATCTGGAAATTCCAGAAAAGAATTAAATGATTTTTACAATCTCTTTCTTACGACTAGAAAATATCGAGGAGTGCCGGCTTATCCTAAACCCTTTTTTATTGACATTTTAGATACATTTAAAGAAAAAATAAAAATATACGTTTGTGAATTTAATAATGAACCTGTTGCCGCAGTAATGATGCTGTTTCATAACAAAAGAATCCGCTATTTTCATGCAGGAACGAAACCGCAAACAAAAATTCTTCGAATGCAACCTTATCACCTCCTCTTTTGGACCGTTATCACTGAAGGACATAATTTAGGTTATGAAACTTTTGATTTGGGGGGGTCAACGAAGCTTGCAAATAATGGGGGATTATATAGTTTTAAAGAAAAATGGGCAGACAGTATTAAACCGATTCCGTCTTATTATTACTCAGCTTCAGGAAAAATTCCTTTATCTAGTACTTCCGGCATAAAACTGGCAGGAATGATTTGGAAAAAACTACCCCTAAAGATTGTTGATAAAATTAGCCCTTTTGTTATTAAACAATTTGTTTAAGCTGAGTATATTTTTTAATTATAATATTTCTTGATTATATTTACAAGTTTTCTTGCTTCTTTTAATGAATAATTTGGCGAGCAAGAAATGATTGATAGGTTCTTGCATAGTTGTTCGGTGATTGGAAAATCTTGATGGCCATACTTTTTTACATAATCTTTATGCTGATGATGACAGCCCCAAACATTCATTAATTTTATGGTTGAAATAGAATTAATTTTCTTTCTTAATCTGCTGTTTAATAAAAAAGGATAGTAAGTGTAAACAGGTTCGGAAAAAATGAGGACTTTTTGATCTTTAAATTTTTGTTCTTGGAAGAAGTGTGCTAACTTTTTCCGTTTTAAATTATTTTTATCTAAATTGTTTAATTGACTTAAAGCTAATTTTGAACTTAAATAACCCATCTTAAAATGAGAAAATAAACTTGAATCTGCTGCTTCTTTATGGGAGAATAAACTTTTCATTTGTTTGGCGCTTAAAATTACCACCCTAGCCAGTCGATTTCCCCGACTGTCCCAAAAGGAAGCAATAAACCGAAATAAAGGAAAATATGCCGTTGATAAACTGAATCGAGTTTTATTTTCATACCTATCTCTTAGTTCAATTAATTTTTCTTTTACTTCAGTATTGCCCGTGGTAATTACTGCCCCCCCAAAGTTATACATATTTTTAGTTAGGCTATATAAAGCAAAATCTCCAAAGCCCCCTACTAATTTTTGATTATATTTTGAACCAAGAGCATGTGCTACATCTTCAATAAGCAACAAATGATTTTCTTTTGCTATTTTTACTAATTTATTTATATCAGCAGGATTACCAAAGGTATGAATTGCATAGATTGCTTTAGTTTTTGTAGAAATCTTTTTTTCAACTTCTTGTGGATCAATAGTAAACGAGTTATCAACGTCTACCAAGATCGGATTTGCGCCCGCTTTAATTATCGCTTCAGGTATAGAAGAACAGGTAAACGCAGGAATGATTATTTCGCTGCTTTCTAACTGAAGCGCTTTTATTAAAGTAAATAAAGCATTTCGGCCATAACTAAACGAAACAGCGTATTTAGCTTGTACTCGCTTTGCAAATTCAGTTTCGAACTGCCGTTCGTATTTTTTTCCGTTAAATATCATTATTATTCTTATTCTTTGGCTTGATTTAAATAATTTCTTAAACAAAGGGAATTATTCCGTTTTAAACCACATTTCAAATCCATAAATCTTTTAAATCAATATACCTGCCAATAGAGCTATGAACTTATCTATAATCGTTCCCTGCTACAACGAAGAACAAGGAATATCTAATTTAGTCACCCAACTTAACCCAGTAATTGAACAGCTTAAAGAAAATTACGGTGTTGAATTAATCTTTGTTGACGATGGAAGCACCGACCAAACCAACCAATTACTCCATGAGCATTTTGATAGTAAGAATAATATTGATAACAAAAAAAATATTAAAATCACCACCAAAATTATCAAACATGAGAAAAATAAAAATTTGGGTGCAGCCATGCGCACCGGCTTTGCCCATGCTACGGGCGACTACATTGCAACCATTGACAGCGATTGCACTTATAATCCCAACCTATTAATTCCTATGCTTAAAATGCTAGATAAAGATACGGATATTGTTACCGCTTCCCCTTATCATCCTGAAGGCAAAGTTGAAAATGTCCCCAATTATAGGTTATTTTTAAGCAAAAGCATTAGTTCTATTTACCGCTTAATTACAAAAAAAAATATTCACACATTTACTGCTTTATTTAGAGTACAGAAACGGGAAGTTGTTGAAAACATTCCATTTCAATCAAACAATTTTCTGGCCACTGCGGAAATGCTGGTTTATTCTCTAATAAAAGGTTATAATGTTAAAGAATTTCCAACCACACTAACCGCTAGGAAATTTGGCTCTTCTAAAATGAAACTGCTTTCGGTTATTAGAAGCCACCAAAAGTTTGTGTTTAAACTCTTAAAATCAAAAATTAAACGAGAAATTTAATTCATGAAAATTATAACCATTCTTGGAACCCGACCGGAGATTATCAAGCTGTCTTCATTGCTTCCTTTATTAGATCAAGAATTTGAACACGTTTTGGTTCATACCGGACAGCATTATGATTATAATATGGATAAAGTCTTTTTTGAGGAACTTAATTTACCTCAACCAAAATATTTTCTTAGCATCGGATCTCATCCCCAGGGAAAACAAACCGGATTAATGCTTGAAAAAATTGAAGAAGTACTTGTTGAAGAAAAACCAAATTTAGTAATCGTAGAAGGAGATACCAATACCACTATGGCGGGAGCTTTAGCAGCGGCAAAATTGCATATCTCTATAATGCATGTAGAAGCTGGATGCAGATCATTTAACCGCAAAATGCCGGAAGAGATTAATCGTATCATTGTAGATCATATTGCTGATTATTTGATTGCTCCTGATGAAAAAAGTTTTCAGAATTTATTAAATGAAGGTATTTCCAAAACTAAAATTTTTCTTTTGGGTAGTACTGCTTTTGATGCTGCGTTAAGAAATAAAAATTTTGCAAATATTAAAGGGCAAGTTTTGGAGAACGATATCCTAAAAAAGGATGACTATGTACTGGTTACTTTACATAGGGCTGAAAACACCGATAACCCAGTTGTATTTGCCGAAATTATGGGTGCACTAAAAGATATTGCTAAAGAAGTTCCGATAATTTTTCCCATACATCCACGTACTAAAAAAAAGGTAGAGGAGAATAATAGCTTAAAAATGAATAATAAAATACAATTTATTCCCCCAAAATCTTATTTATCTTTTTTATCATTATTATCAAATTGCCGTTTTTGTATTTCTGATAGTGGAGGAATACAAGAAGAAGCTGTAGCTTTCAATGTTCCCTGTTTAATTCCACGTAATGAAACTGAGTGGATGAGGCTGGTGGAAGCTGGTAAAAATAAGTTAATCGGGACAAAAAAAGAAAGCATGGTTTCAGCAGTTTTAGAACTATGGAAAGATAATGTAAAATTAGAAAACATGAAAACTAAAGAATCCCCATTTAGCTCTGGTGTAAGTCAAAAAATTATTAAAGTTATTAAAAACCTTGAGGAAATGAAATGATTCATCCTACCGCGGACGTATCTTCAGAAGCAAAAATTGGGGATAATGTTAAAATCTGGCACCAGGCTCAAGTTAGAGAAGGAGCAGTAATAGGAAATAATTGTATTTTAGCTAAGAATATTTATGTTGATGAAAAAGTAATTATCGGTTCTAATTGCAAAATCCAAAACAATTCCTCTCTTTATCATGGTGCAGTTTTGGAAAACGGTGTTTTTATTGGACCTCATTGTGTTCTAACTAACGATAAAATTCCCAGAGCCATTAAGCTTGATAGTTCTTTAAAAAATAATGCCGATTGGGAAGAAGGAAAAATTTTAATCAAAGAAGGAGCTTCTTTAGGAGCGAGAGTGGTAGTTCTGCCAAATATAACTATTGGTCAATTTGCTATGGTCGGAGCCGGTTCGGTGGTGACCAAAGATGTTCCTGACTTTGGTTTGGTTTATGGAAATCCTGCAAAATTACAGGGATATGTTTGTAAATGCGGGAGAAAGTTAGAAAAAGGGAAAGAGGCTGGTGATAACTGCGATTTATGTGATAGAAAATGATTCTCTAAAAAACTGAGCTTCTCTTCTTAATGCTTCAACACTATCTTTACCATTTTCTAAAATCAAAGCCAGAACACCCGCATTAGCTAATTGTTGCGTTGATTTTTTAACATCTAAAGAAGTATAAATATCATCTTCTCCATTTATAACAAATGTATGTGATTTAAACCATTGTGCAACTTTTGGTTGACCATTTAAAATGATAGGTACTGCATAGGAATTCTTACCATAAGCATCTTGATTTTTATTCCAATCTTCTAAAGTTAAAGCTTTATCAGCAAAAGCGTTTATTAATCTTCCATCTGGAAGATAAAGTCTTTGGTCTGGTTTGCCTTCTGCCGGTGCAGTTTGCTCTGCAACAAAAACATGACCGTTAGTATGCGCAAAAGGTGCTAAATAATCTGAATCAACTATTTGTTGTACTGCTTGATGATACCAAGTTACCGCTTCTGACGGTATTTTAGTGATATAATTACTTCCTCCATTTGCAATAACTTCTAAGGGTTTATGCAATGCCTGCAGATAAACTAATGACAAACATCTATTAGAACTTTAGAATTTGATGATCGGGCATGCTCAATTAAATCTTCTGGAAAAGTAGTTCTTGCTTCTAAGGCTGCAGGTGACGTTGCTGGCAAAGCTTCAATTGCTTTAAATTCGTAATTTAATCTTCTTAATCTATCAATATTTTCCGAGAATCCGTCAACTCCCACATAAACAAATCCCCAAGGATTGATTTTACCCAAATCAGTTAATAATGAAAGATTATTTTCTAACTCTTTCCAGCGTTGTTCACTTTCTTTACCTTTAATATCAATGCTGGAAGGAAATAAACCTTGCTTGGCTTCTTCTTCCAAACCTTTCCAATCTTCAGATCCGATTATAACTGCTTCATAAACCCCAAAACCAGCTTCTTTTAAAGGCTTAGATTGGTTACCTGGTCGAGCTTTTCCACCGATATGGAGATTGATTGCCATGCAATCTTTTTTTAACGGATCCTTTTTAAAAGTTGTGAAGAATAACGTTAAATATGTCAAAAAGATTAATTTTTGAGCAAATTAACTTCGTTGGGTATAAATCTTAGTTAAATAATCTTTATAAATCTAAATCTTAGTATTTTCTTGATGATTTCCATAGCAAAACCAATCATTGGTGATGAAGAAAAAAGAGCAGTTCTGGAAGTTCTTGACTCAGGTATGCTAGCCCAAGGAAAAAAAGTAGCTGAATTTGAAAATAATTTTGCTAAATATATCGGAGTTAAGCATGCTATTGCAACCTCAAATGGGACTACTGCCCTGCATACGGCCCTTCTTGCACACGGAATTGGTCCAGGTGATGAAGTAATGACTACGCCATTTACGTTTATTGCGACTGCTAATGCCATAAAAATGGTGGGTGCAAAACCCGTCTTTGTGGATATTGAAGAAAAATCTTTTAATCTAAATCCGGATTTGATTGAAGCAGCGATTACAACAAAGACCAGAGCGATTTTACCGGTTCATTTATTTGGCTTGCCAGCAGATATGGAAAAAATCCAAAAAATTGCCAACAAACATAATTTGATAATTATTGAGGATGCCTGCCAAGCACACGGTGCTGCATTTGATGAACAAAAAGTTGGCTCATTTGGAACGGGCTGTTTTTCTTTCTATCCAACTAAAAATATCACAACCGGAGAAGGGGGCATAATTACCACAAATGATCTTAACATTGCTAATAAAATTAGAAAACTTATTAACCACGGTTCAGAAAAAAAATATTATCATGACAGTTTAGGATATAACTTTAGAATGACAGATATTGCTGCAGCTATTGGTATTGAACAGCTTAAAAAAATTGATCAATTTAATCAGAAAAGAAAAGAAAATGCAACACTGCTCAGTAAAATATTAAAAGATAAACCCGGAATAGTTCTGCCATTAATAACGGAAGGACATTCATTACATCAATATACAATTAGAATAATGCCGGAACTGGGAAAAAATAGAGAAGAGATTATTGAAATTTTAAAGCAAAATGGAATCAATTCTTCTGTTTTTTATCCGCTACCAGTACACAAACAGAAATCTTTTGTGGAATATAATAATTTAACCTTACCAGTAGCAGAAAAAGTTTCCAAACAGGTTCTTTCTCTTCCGATAAATCCTTCAGTTACGAAAGAAGAAATTAAATTCATCGGAAAAACGATCAAAGAACTAATTTAAAAAATAAAGAATGGATTTAAAACAGCAATTAAAAATAAATTAAAAAAATATTCAATGGCAATTCCACTAAAAGTTGCGGTTATCGGCGTGGGCTCAATGGGTGAAAACCATGCTCGAATTTATGCCTATTGTGAAAAAACACAATTAGTTGCTGTTGCTGACAGCAACAAAGAACAGGCAGAAAAAGTAGCTAAAAAGTTTAATGCTAAAGCTTATTCAGATTATAAAGAAATGCTTGAAAAAGAAAACTTAGATGCGGTATCTATAGCTGTGCCAACCAGCCTGCACAAAGAGGTTGCAGTTAATGTATTTAAAAAAGGAGTAAATGTTCTCTTAGAAAAACCTATTGCTCCAACAGCAGAAGAAGCAACAGAAATAATTGAATGCGCCAAAGAAAATAAAGTTAAACTGATGATCGGGCATATTGAAAGATTTAACCCCGCAATTATTAAACTTAAAAAAGAGTTAGAACAAGGAAATTTAGGAGAAATATATAAAATTGATGTTCAAAGAATTGGCCCCTTCCCTCAGCGAGTTAGTGATGTGGGCGTTGTAATTGATTTATCGGTTCATGATCTAGACATAATTAATTACTTAATTAATTCAGCACCATCAAGAATATATGCAGAAACGCAGCAAAAACTTCACCCCCGCCACGAAGATTCAGTTACGGCATTATTAAGTTATCAAAATGGCACATTGGCAGTTTTAAATATTAATTATCTTTCACCGACAAAAACCAGAGTTTTAAAAATATTTGGAGAAAAAGGAATGTTTAAAGTAGATTATTTAAATCAAGAATTGTATTTTTATGAAAATAAGTCTTTTATTGAAAATCATTGGAACAGTATAACTGAAGGAGACATGAAAAAAATTACTATTGAAAAAAAAGAGCCTTTGCAGGTAGAAATTGAATCGTTCCTTAAACATATTTTAGAGAATATGCCCCCTTCGGTTAGCGGAGAGCAAGGGTTAGATGTTTTGAATATTGCAAGATTGTTGATAAAATCGGCTGCTGAAAAAAAAATCATTGAATTAAATTAAAAATGAATCAGTTAAAGATGCGAACAAAAATGAAAGTAATCATAACCATTCCCGCATTCAACGAAGAGAAAACTTTACCATTTGTACTTCAGGAAATAAAGGCGGTAATGAACAATACCAATTATGATTACAAAATTTTAGTTCTTAATGATGGTTCTAAAGACAAAACTTCTAAAGTAGCAAAAGAATATGGAGCAATTGTAATTGATAAGAAACATCGAGGATTGGCTGAAACGTTTAAAAGTGAAATGGAAGAATGCATTAAACATAAAGCAGACATTATTGTTCATACTGATGCTGACGGGCAGTATCATTCCAAACATATTCCAGAACTGATTAAAAAGGTTGAAGAAGGATATGACCTGGTTCTGGGAAGTAGATTTAGGAGCAGAATGAAAAGGATGCCTTTAATTAAAAAATTAGGCAATATTGCTTTTGCTCATGTCTTAAGCTCGTTAATTAAAGTGAGAATTAGCGATTCTACGACTGGATTTAGGGCATTTACTAGAGAAATTGCTGAAAATATACATTACATCAACAGTTTTACTTATACTCAAGAACAAATTATTAAAGCCGCTAAGCAAGGGTTTAAAATTACCGAAATCCCCATTATTGCCAGAAAGACCAGAGCCAGCAGATTATTTCGCAACCCTTTTCAATATGCTGTTAAAGCCTGGATAAACATTTTAAGAATTTATCGGGATTATGAACCTTTAAATTTTTTTGGTAAGATCGGTTTATCTATTTTGTCTGTTGGAATAGCTATTGGGTTATATTTTGTCTATCTCCATTTCACAGTTGGAATTAAAGGCCATCCAGGCCTGCTGTTTTTGATGCTAATACTACTCGTTTTTGGATTGCAGACTATAGTCTTTGGATTTTTAGCAGATATGCTAAGGAAATAGGAAATATTTATATATCTTAGTCTAAAAATAAAATGGTAGTAAACAATGAAAAAGAAATTAATTAAATTATACCGGTTAGGACACAAATTTTTTAATGAAAATAGTATTCGCCCTCTTTTTATTAGAAAACTAAATCGACGTATTATTAAAAAACTAAAAACAAACTACGTAGAAATTGATGGCCATAAAATTAATTTAGACGATTCCGATTCCATGAGGTTATCTACTCGCGGTTACTTTGAACCTGAAATTAAAGAAACATTCAAAAAATATGTTAAAGAAGGGGATACTGTTGTGGATATCGGTGCTCATATTGGTTACCATACCTTAACTCTTGCTAAACTAGTTGGAGAAAAAGGAAAAGTTTATGCTTTTGAACCTTGTCCAGAAATATTCGAACTACTTAAAAAAAATGTTAATGTGAACTGTTATAAAAATGTAATTTTAATTAATAAAGCTGTTTCTAATAGTACTGGCAAACAAAGATTTTATGTCGATAAAACAGGTAGAAATTCTCTTATTAACTCAACCAGCATTAAGATGACCCAAGCTATTGAAGTTGATACGATTGGATTAGACGACTTAAACATTAAACCAAATTTAATAAAGATGGATGTTGAAGGTGGAGAAATAAAAGCCTTGAAAGGAATGAATAATACAATTAAGAAAAACCAATTTGTCCTAATTACAGAATATGCCCCTTTTTACTTTGAAGATCCAACAGAATTAATTAATACAATCAAAGAAGTTGGTTTTAAAACAATTTATAATCTTTTTGATGATGGAAAAATAGAGCCCTTTGATTACAATAACATAAATAAATATATTCCTAAGGGAAAAAATATTACAAGTAATACCAATTTGATATGCACAAAATGATAAAAAATATTTGCTTAATAATAATGTATAATTATCATTCTTTCTCAGCTAAAGTGTTATCTTCCTTACTTGAAAAAAAAGGATACAAAGTGAAGGTTATCTTTTTTAAAGAATCATATACTAATAGCATGAAAGAACCTACAGAACAAGAATATAGTTTATTAGAGGAAAAAATTAAAGAATTTAATCCGGATTTGATTGGGGTTAGTTTATTATCTTCTTCTTTAAGCGATATAACCATAAATACTATAAAGAGATTAAAGAAGTTAAATTTTAAAATAATAGTTGGCGGCGTAGCACCAACAACTAACCCAGAACAATATATTGATGAAGTAGATTATCTTTGTATAGGTGAAGGCGAAAATACAATTTTAGAATTAGTAAATAAAATAAATAATAAAAAAGAAATAAACGACATAAAAGGGTTGTGGATAAATGATAAAGGGAATATTATTAAAAATAATTTAGGAAAAGAAATGGTGAATTTAAACGAGTTACCTATTCCTCAATTAAACCAACCAATATATATTAACAACAATTCGTTTGAAGATAGGTCTAAAAATATTTATTCGATGAGTTATTATTCAACCATGACCTCTAGGGGTTGTCCATTCAGTTGCAGTTACTGTACAAATAGTTTCTTTCATAAGATATATGATAATAAAGGGGATTATTGGTTAAGAAAAAGAGATGTGGATAACGTAATAGAAGAATTAGAACTTGAAAAGAAGAGGGACAGTAATTTAAAAATAATTGATTTCCATGATGATGATTTATTATACGACCTAGAATGGTTCAGGGAATTTAGTGAAAAATATAAACAGAAGATAGGGTTACCATTTATTGCTTTAACTACATTTAACCATTGCGATGAAGAAAGAATAATCCTTTTTAAAAACGCTGGAGGAAAAACTTTAAAATTGGGTATTCAAACCGGCTCCGAAAGAGTTAGAAAAGAAGTCTATAATCGAGCCCGTTACACTAATGAACAAATAATAAAAACATCTAAGTTATTAAAAAAATATAAAATAGACCAGCTATATGATTTGATTGTAGACTGCCCCTTTGAAACTGAAGAAGATAAACAGCAAACTTTAAACTTATTGATGTCATTAAAAAGACCATTTAAATTAAGTATCTTTTCGTTAATATTTTTTCCTAAAACAAGATTAACTGAAAGAGCATTGGAAGAAGGGTTTATAAGTTTGGAAGATGTGGAAAATAAAAAACATAAAGTGATTACAAACTGGCGTTCAAAGTTAAGCGCTATTAGTGATGATAAAAACTATTATTATCTTTCACTGTATTATTTAGTAGATAGTGTATTGCCAAGAACCATAATAAAAGCTGTTTCTGGAATAGGTTTGTTTAAGGAAAAGCCGAAGTTATTGTCTTTTTCAAGGTATGTTAGATTAACAAACTACATCCCCCCGCCCAAAAAACTGTTTTATTATTTAAAAAGAATAAATAAGGGAATAAAAACTTCGTGAAAATACTATCTGTGCTTAGAAAAGACTTTATTTTGATTAAACAAAAAGGGAGCCCACAATTTAATAATATTTATATACAAGCAATTTTTAGTAGATAAATGGAAAAATAATAGGATAAAAAAAATGATAAAAAATATTTGCTTAATAATAATGTATAATTATCATTCCTTCTCAGCTAAAGTGTTATCTTCCTTACTTGAAAAAAAAGGATACAAAGTGAAGGTTATCTTTTTTAAAGAATCATATACTAATAGCATGAAAGAACCTACAGAACAAGAATATAGTTTATTAGAGGAAAAAATTAAAGAATTTAATCCGGATTTGATTGGGGTTAGTTTATTATCTTCTTCTTTAAGCGATATAACCATAAATACTATAAAGAGATTAAAGAAGTTAAATTTTAAAATAATAGTTGGCGGCGTAGCACCAACAACTAACCCAGAACAATATATTGATGAAGTAGATTATCTTTGTATAGGTGAAGGCGAAAATACAATTTTAGAATTAGTAAATAAAATAAATAATAAAAAAGAAATAAACGACATAAAAGGGTTGTGGATAAATGATAAAGGAAATATTATTAAAAACAATTTAGGAAAAGAACTAGTAAATTTAAATGAGTTGCCTATTCCTCAATTAAACCAAACAACATATATTGATAATGATTCATTTGAAGATGAGTCTAAAAATATTTATTCAAATACCTGGTTTACTATGACCTCTAGGGGTTGTCCATTCAGTTGCAGTTACTGTACGAATAGTTTCTTTCATAAGATCTATGATAATAAAGGAGGCCATTGGTTAAGAAAAAGAAATGTTGATAGCGTAATAGAAGAATTAGAAATTGAAAAGAAAAGAAATAGCAATTTAAACAAAATTTATTTCGTTGATGATGATTTTTTATGCGATCTCAATTGGTTAAAAGAATTTAGTGAAAAATATAAACAGAAAATAAGATTGCCTTTTACTGCTGTAACTACATTTAATCATTGTGATGAACAAAGAATAGTTCTGGTTAAGAATGCTGGAGGGAAAACCTTACACTTAGGTATTCAAACTGGCTCTGAAAGAGTTAGAAAAGAAATTTATAATCGAGCTCATTACACTAATGAACTAATAATAAAAACATCTAAACTGTTAAAAAAATATAAAATAAAACAAATATATGATCTGATTGTTGACTGCCCATTTGAAACTGAAGAAGATAAAAAGCAAACCTTAAATTTATTATTATCATTAAAAAGACCATTTAGGCTAAGTATCTTTTCATTAACATTTCTTCCTAAAACAAGATTAACTGAAAGAGCATTGGAAGAAGGCTTTATAAGTTTAGAAGATGTTGAAAATAAAAAACATAAAGTAATTACAAACTGGCGTTCAAAGTTAAGCGCTACCAAAGGTAATGAAGATTATTATTATCTTTCGCTTTATTATTTAATAGACAGTAAGTTACCAAGAACCATAATAAAAAGGTGTTCTAAAATAAAGTTGCTTAAGGAAACCCCTCGCTTGTTATCTTTTTCAAAATATATCAGACTAACAAATTATATTCCTCCACCCAAAAGATTTTTTCATTATTTGAATAGGATAAGTGGGAGGATAAAAACTTCGTGAAAAATGAAATCTGATTTAAAAAGATAAAAAATTAAAACAAACAAGGAATAATGAAAAAGAAATTAATCAAAATATATCAATTTGGACATAAGTTTCTTAACAAGCATAACATTCGTTCACTATTCCTTAGAAAATTAAATAAAATTATTATTAAAAAAATAAAAACAAATTTTGTAGAAATTGAAGGACATAAAATTTATTTGGATAAACAGGATTCTCTGAGACTATCTACGCGAGGTTACTTTGAACCTGAAATTAAAGAAGCATTCCAAAAGTATGTTAAAGAAGGGGATGTGGTTGTAGACATTGGCGCCCATATAGGTTATCATACTTTAAGCCTTGCTAAGTTAGTAGGCGAGAAAGGAAAAGTTTATGCTTTTGAACCGTGTCCGGAAAATTATGAATTATTGAAAAGGAATGTTGAAATAAATGGATATAAAAATGTTGAGATTATCAACAAGGCTCTTTCAGATAAAAATGAAATGGTCAAATTACTTATTGATTCTTCCAACTCGGGTGCGCATAAGATGGTTGATGCCGGATTTAATTTTAGTATTGAAGTTGAAAGCGTTAAACTAGATAGTCTCAAATTAAAACCAACTTTTA
>CAZKNU010000003.1:28062-33769 GCA_964554235.1 uncultured Methanosarcinales archaeon
GAATTTAAAGTTATAAATGGAATGAAAAAAACATTAACCGAACACCACCCGATAATTATTACTGAATATGATGAATATCTTATAAAAGACGGCAGAATTGAACCCTCTTCTTTTCTTGATTTAGTAAAAAGTTCAGGATATAAGTATGAAAATATTGATGGAAAAAATCTTATTTTAACATATGCAGGAGCATAGATTTAACAACAAGAATTTCATGGGTATATAGTTGTCACCCCTCTCCTTATCGTCGCGGAAGACGCTCACAACGGTGGAACGAAAGAGCGCCCAATCAATTTGTTTTTTCATCGATTCTAGACTATCGCTAGGACCATTAGCATTTAAGTATTGTTTTTTTAAGATAAATCAATTAAAATTAATAAATAGTGTAAAATTAGAATGATTATTCTAAACCCCCTATAGCTCTCTTAATGGTGAATCGTGAAACCATTTCTTTAGTTATACCAATCAATAGATTTTCTAACTCCTTCTGCAATAGTTGTTTGTGGATTGTATCCTATTTTTTCTTTTGCTTTTGAGATATCTGCTATATACTTAATGACTTCTCCGGTTCTATTTTCTCTTATCTCAATTTTATTATTTGTTTTTAATAATTCCTTAATAAGTTGAGCTACTTCTAATATTGAAGTTCCCTGACCATAAGCAAGGTTAAATACCTCATTTTTAATTTCATTAAAGTTCTTAATACATTGCAATATTCCAGCGATAGTATCGTCAATATATGTAAAATCAAGCAATTTTTCTTTACCAAAAATAATTAAGTCTTTTCCTTCTTTACAACGTTTAATAAATAAAGGAACCACTCTGTCACTACAGTCGTACATTCCATATACATTTGAAAATCTAAAGATAATAAAATTTATACCGTAACATTGTTGGTAGGAGTGAACTAACGCTTCGCCCCCTATTTTAGATGCAGTATAAGGGCTTTCACAATTTTTAACATAAGCTTCATCCTCCTTATGAATTACTTTATCTGAATTACCATATACTTCTCTTGAGGAAGAAAACATAAATCTTTTGATGTTGTTTATACGAGTAAATTCTAGAACATTAAATAACATTTCAAAATTATCTCTTGCTAAAGAAGGATCTACAACTAAATTATAGACACGAGCATTAGCTGCCAAATGGATTATTAAATCAACATCTTTAGGCAATTTGTTGAGAACATCCTCTTTATTTCTTAAATCAACCTTAATTTTAGTACAGTTAATTTTCTCGCTCCACCCATTTAACTTATAATCTACACCAACAACTTCGTAACCATTTTCAAGAAGTTTCTCGCACAACCGAGTGCCTATTGTACCACTACTACCTGTGACTAAAATTTTTTTAATTTGCATTATAATTTTCCTCCATTAAAATTGAATAATTAGGATAATAAACAACACTACTAAAGTAAAACCTACGGAGTTATTGCTTTATCTCTTCTCTATTTTCCAAGTCATGTAAATATTTATCCATCAATTTAGGACCTTTTATTTTCATGTTTTATACACATAGTATTGAAAATTGCTAAATAAAATAGGAGCAGTTATATTTAAGCTTTTCGTTGAAATGATATAATCTATTCTTTCTTTTTTAATTAATTGAATAACGTTATCGGGGTTATTTTTTTCAATCAATCTTGTTAATTTAAACCTCTTATACCATTCCAAAGCATATTTTCTGTTAAATATACTTTTGGGGCCATCTTTGTAAGAAAAGAAAACGTTTCTGTCGCATCCAATTCTAATTTCAGTACTAATTTTAGAGAAAGGTTCAGTTAGAAAAACATCATCTTTCTCTGTATTTTTCTCGATCCATTTACATGCTTGGAGGAATTGACTATCATTAAAAAATGAAGGGGCGATAGAAAACTGCGGCAAGAACAATAATGAAATAAAAATTACTCCAACAGAGACATAAATTATTTTTTTGCTAGTTATTCTGCTCAGATTCATGGAACTAATTAGTAATCCTAAAATTGACATCCCTATAATAATAGGTATATAAATTAAGACTTTTTTTAAAATAACCGCATCTTCAGTAGAAGCAATTAAAATTAATAAACCGGCAATAAAAACTATTATCCCAAAAAAGAACATACTGTAATTCAAGAGTTTATTATTAATGAATTTAAAGCATTTAATTGATCCAGAAAATTTTCTCTTAAGATATACAATAATTAATAATGGCAAAAAAATCAATGAGGTCGCTTCTTTAATCATAAAAGAAAATAATAAACCAACTATAGAAAAATTATATAAATAATCTTTTGGATATTTTATAATATGATTAACTCCATAAAAGGAAAAAAAGATTACAACTACCAACTTTAAAATGAACAAGCTTCTTGTCATTTGTAATTGTGCAAACATATGCAGCTTTAATATATCAACAAGTAAAAACGATAAGATAGTTAAACTAAATGGAATGCTTACTAATAGGTAAAGCTTTCTTTTTATTTCATGTGTAAACGAATCTCTTAATTCTATCCATGAAATTACCAGCAAGACTAAGGTTAAAATATGAAAAGGAATAGATAAAAAGGTCCAACTAGATATAAACACATAGGGATCCCTAAATCTGATTATAAATTCCCACAAAGGGTCCAATAGACCTAAGAAACTCGTGCCAGATGATTTTGCATTTAATAATAGTACAAAAAGCCACATAAATGGAATTAAACCAAAAGAGAAAGATTTTAAGAAAGATTTTACACCAGGATTAATTAATTTCTCTTTACTGAAAAATAAAATATCCAAATAATAATATGCAATAAAAGGTAAGCTTGTTATTGGATGTATAATTAACCCCAGACCTAAGGGGATAGTTGATATTATTTTTTTCCTGTTAAAATAAAGAGCTAAAAATAGTAAATTTAAAGCTAAACTGATTGCTCGGGGATGCGTTTCTAAACTGAAAGAACTTTCTAAGGTACTATAAATATAATAGGAATTCAAAAATAACGAAGTTAAAAAAATACTAAATAGTTTGTTTTGAGTAAAAAATAAGGATATTTCATAAATAGAGTAAAAATACATAAACCTAAATAGAGCAAATAAAATAAAAAGTAATACAAATAAATCTATTTTTAAATGCTTAACTAGAAAAACCATAATTTCATCAAATAAAGTAAAATTTGTTTGTTTAAAACTTAACAAATGATCATTGGGAAATAACTCTGGATTGAGTTCTTGCTTAATTTCAGGTATATATATCTTCTGGTCATTTTGTAAGACTTCGTAGGCTGGAAAAACAAAAATTGAGAATAGAGTTAAAGCAAAGATAAAAACAATTATAGAATAATTTTTTATTCTCCCTGTAGGTTTACAATTGGAATTATTCATTTTAGTAATCCAAAAGTTAATTTTTTATGCCCATAAAAACTCCACAACATCACAATAACAATACTTATAAGTTTTGCTAACATATACCATAAATTAACAAATTCAACAAAGAACCATAAAATTAATTGAGTTAATCCAAGCCCAATTAAAGCAACAAATGTAAAAAGACCAAACTGTTGAACAATCCTCCGGTTTCTATTTTTAAAATTAAACAATTTATTTAAAAAAAAATTAGTTACCATCCCACAGGCATAAGATAATAATGCTGAAAGGAGGTAATGAAAACCAATAAATTCTGTGAGTGAATATAAAATTCCTAAATCTACAAGTGTTGCAATGCCGGCAAAAATAATATATCCGCTAAATAACTTAACTTCTGAATGATTTAATTTTTGGAGCATAAATCTCATTTTTTGATATACCCGCTTTCAAAATATTCTTTTTCTGCACCTACATCATCTAAATTATATTTTTTATTTTCTATAATGCTTCTTGCAGCAAGAATTCCCATTTCAATAGAATGGTCCTGGTTGGTGTATTGGAATCTTCCAGGTCTTCCAATGTAAAAGAGATTCTTAAAACCATTCAGATAATCTTTGATTATTTTAAGATGCTTTGGATAATGTAGATCATATACTGGATAAACATGCTTCTTTTTAAAAACATAAAAGTTTCTTACTTCTTCTTTTGAGAAAAGTTTTAACTGTTCAAAATAGTTTATAGCTAGATTGAAAAGTTCTTGTTTATCCATGCTCCAGATAGCATCATTCTCGGTTACAAAGAATTCTACAAATAAAGAAGTCTTATCTTTTGGACTCATATCTTTGCTGAAATTTTTCATCTCTGCAATTCTGCCAAAAGGAATTTCTTTATTTGGGAAATAAATCCAGTTATCATTGGTTATCTTTTCTTTATTTAGGGTTATAAATAAATATACTTGGGCTCTCCATTTCAAACTGTTTGCTGCTCTTATTATTTCTAAGGGCGGTTTCGGATTTAATAGTTCAATAAAATCAGTTATTGGAATAGAACTAATAACAGAGGAAGGGCGAACTAGTTCTCTTTTTCTACCCATATTCAATTCTATGCCCCTTATTCTTTTATTTTTGTGAATTATTTTTGTAGGATAGGAATTAGTTTTTATCTCGCTCCCATCGCATTTTATTTTTTCTGCAATGGTTTCATAAATTAATCCAGTCCCATATTGGGGATAATAAAATTGATCTACTAATGTTTTAGGGCCCTCTTTATCTTTCTTCTTAAAGAGAGCATCTTTTAAAGCAGAACGAAGGTTGAGGCCTTTGATTCTCTGCTTTGCCCAATCAGGATGGATTTCTTTACAGCTAATTCCCCAAACCTTCTCAGTATAATTTAATATATTAAATTCGCCAAGTTTTCTGCCAAAATTTGAAACAGTATAATCTTCAAAAGTTTCAATTTTCTTTTTGAAAATACAATATGCAATTACTGCATTAAAATAAGATGCCCCCATGCCAATAGCCTTAAACAACCCGATATTTCTGAAAGCTTGCATTGCATTAACAGGATAATCATAAAATTTACCATCAATAAATTGCCGTGTTTGTCTTTTTACAACAATCCATTTCTCTTTAAGTAAATCTTCTATAAAATCATATAAATATTTGTTTTTAGAGAAAAATCTATGGGGGCCGATATCGGTTCTAAAGAGATATTCTCCTTCTTTGAATTCCAATGTTTTGGCTAATCCACCAATTTTACTGCTTTTTTCTATTATTGTAAACGTCTTTCTTGCATTATGCAATTCCATAGCACATGCCATTCCTGCTGGACCAGCGCCCAAAATTAATATATCCCCCTTTATTTGTTCTACCATAATTAAATGATAGAAATGCACTTATTTATAAATTAAGCGATTCGCGGTAATTGTTTAGGATTCTGAAGCTTGCCGATGACAATTAAATCTTAGCAAGTTTTTGCTTTCCGACGAGCAACTTCAGAAAGGTAAAGTATTACCTAATTTAGTATGTGCATAGCTCATTTTTGGCTCGTCGACAAAATGGTCGTCATTTTCACTAATTGTAAACAGACATTTATAAACCATCGACGACAGACCAGCTATGCACATACCTAATTTAATAATGTTTATATACAAACCAAGTTTTAACAGGCCTCATGGGGGGAAAAAATCCAACTATTGCAGAACTAAAAGAATTATGCCTAAAAAAAGGAACTTATGTTGGAGCGGATAAAGTTTATAGCACAATTGCTGTTTATTTCACAAAGCTTTTTCTTTATACTCCTTTATCTTCTATTCAGGTAATGTTTCTTTGGTTTTTTCTGCAGTTATTTGCCTGCTACTTGGTTTTTCAAGG
>CAZKNU010000004.1:0-33518 GCA_964554235.1 uncultured Methanosarcinales archaeon
AAGCGCCACGGCCCGGACTTTCAAACTAACACGATTTTATTTTATGAATAAAATCTGCTGGCTTTTGAACCGGGAAATCCCGAAGGAAACAGGGTTAGCAACCCTGCGCAGTACCGAGTTGTGCCACCGTGGCATACCCAAAACGATTTACACATTTTGGTCGCGACTTAGCACCAATGTCGCATAACAGGAACTTTAATTATACTTTTATTTAAATCTTGCCTTTTAAAAATGAATTCGGCTTATTTCTCACTAAGCTTATTTAGAAAAAGATTTTGAAAGAACATAACAGCTTTCCCCCCATCTATAATGATTTGAGAGGACACCTTCTTGCTTATACCTTCTGGACTTGTAGAAATTAATTCCTTTTTCAGATTCCGCAATAGTTAATTCAATTTTTAATGTTTTGGATGCTTTTTTAACTCTTTTTTCTGCTTCATCCAATAATTGAGAAGCGATATCTTCAGCTTCAAAAGCAAAATGTCTAAACTTCCATAGTTTATGTGAACCATCTGCGTTTTGTCCGAAATTGACTAAATAAAGTGCTCCTTTTAATGACCCCTTTTCTTCATAAACAATTAAGTCATTTTCTTGGGATTGCTCTTTAAGATATCTAACAACTTCTTTACTTGGTTTTTGAAAGATGTTATGAGCACTAAAAAAAGAGCGATACAATTTAGCTAATTTCACAAAATCTTTTTCTTGAACAATTCTAATTATCATCTTAAATAAGTATAATGAACGAAGTATATAAAGTTTTTCTTGCCTCTTCAAAATCTACGAGTTTTTAATTAAAACCAATTAAGGTATAAACAATAAATTAAACCTAAAATTAAAAAAAAGATTAGAAAGAAAGGGTTAAAAAATAATTAAGACTTATTTTCTCCGGACGTTACCGTATTGCGGTGTATACGGGCGAAGTAAGGAACCGCAACCACGTAATCTTCGCCAAAGCCAGCGATGTCGCCTTCGATTGCTTCACAAGTTTTTCTTAATTTTGAAATTGCTCTTTTTAACTCCACTAAATCTTTGTCTTTTAATGGCTTTATGTTAATTAAAGCAATGGTAGAACCTTCTCGTAAAACATCCAGAACATCTTTAATGTCTTCAAAGTCTTCCATCACAAAAGGCCGAACTAAAACTTTAGCTTTTTCTTCATTTCCAGCCGGCGCAGAGCCAAGTTCAACATAACTTTGGCCTTCATCAAATTCTTCTTCATCTTCTACTGGTTTCATGAACTTTTCTTTTAATTGTAATAAAAAATCTTTCATGTTTACACCCTCTCTATTTGATTATAATGCTAATTTATGATTATTTAAATTCGCTCATATATAAATCTTTTTATCTTCCGGTATTTACATCATTCCATTAGCTGCTAATACGGAAAGTATTGGAATAAGCTTTACTTTTCCTGCGACTCCCTTTCTTTTTAAATTCAACCGTAGCCCTAGGCAGGCTAAATACACCTAAGATGTTTAATTTTGCTTTTAATTTATAAGTGATGATGCGATGTTCGTGTGCTTCTAATTCAGCTAAAGACCAGATTACTTTAGTTCCGGCTTTAGTATGTTTAATTTCTATTGGTTTGATGGTGCCTAATTCTAAACTTTTTTCTACATTAGCAATTTCTGGTACGAGATCAATAACTTCAACGTCTTTTAAATTTCGGTTAGAGCGGTTGCTCATCTCTAAAGTGATTTTAATTTCTGATAAAGTGCCATTTTCACTGCCTTTAGCGGTTACTGCGGTTTTCTTAATGCTTACTGGTGACTGAACATATAAATAAAATCCTCCGCAAATAAGAATTGCAATCAATAAATAAAGTAATAAGCGGTAGTTAGTAACAATCGTTAAAATTGCAGATTCATTCGGGCTTAAAGTCATTTCCCAGGCAAAATATCTTTCTTCATCTTCAGAAATGGACTCGCCGGTGTTGGTTGAAAATAAAGAAGCCAAAAAAGAAGTTGGATATTTAACTAATTGGCTGTTACGGACATTTCCCGTGTTTATAATAGTAAGAGTATCAATTGTTTTTAAGAAAGCTTCATCTTTGCTGCTGGTTACTTCAAATTTTGGAAGCAAAGAAACAATTTCAATCTTTTTTTCAACAATTTTTATAGTTTCACTTTTATGTTCAAATACAAAAAATAAAACGTATTCTTTTGGCTGCTGGAATTTACTGGGCATTATAGTTAATTCAACAGTTTTCTTTTCCAGGGGAAGCAAATCAACAGTAACTTCTTTGGCAAATTCAGGAATCTCACTTTGGATCTTCACAGCTAATCCAGTTAAATCCAGGGCGTTTTTATTTTCTAAAAATATTTTTACGGAAACTGGTTCGGTGGGGTTTATTTTTTCATCCATATCCACTTCAACTTTTATTGTTGGTAAATAAGTAATCGGTTCTGCCGGACTTAGATAAATTTTCAAAGCTTTGCTGTAAATTTCCCCTAAATCGCTTTGGATGGTCGTATATAAAGTGTAAATTCCTGGAGAAAGTTTTCCTTTTTCTAAAGGTGTTGCAACAACAGTGGTGGTGTGCGATTTTCCCGGGCTTAATTCTATGCTTTTATCTTTTAAAGGGGAAACATCAACATTCCATCCTTGCCCGGACTGTAATGAATAAATATTGTATACTTGGTTCTCATCGGCATTATTAGTTATCGTTAACTTAAAAGAAGCTTGCTCTGCCGTCGTGATTTCGTTATCAATAGGGGTGACGGTAATTTCTGTTTCCGCCAATGAAAATACTGAAAACAGAACTAATAAAATTATGCTTATCCACACCAAATTTTTCGACTGCACTTTTTATTCACCTCTATGTATTTAAAAATAAATTAATCCTACTATTTAAAATCTTCGCTTTTTTAAGACGGAGAATTATAAATCAAGAATTGAAAAAGGGGAAAAGAAACATTTATATATTCTAGTCTTTTAATTAAGCATATATTTAAGTATAATTTGAGTATATACCAAAGGACATAAATTTTTGAAGAAAATTTAAGCCCTTTGTATATACACAGAAACAAAGTTTCTGGTATGCCAGAGAGTTTCTCTCTGTGCATACAAAAGGCACAAAATTCTGGTTTAGAATTTTGAGTCTTTTGGTATATAAAAAGAGGACTAAAAAGATAATGGTAGAAGAGAGTGCTTTTAGGGGTATGATGGGATTTCTGGGAAAAATAGGCGTTTATGATATTATTTTGCCTTTCTTGTTAGTATTTACAATTGTTTTTGCCATTTTAGAAAAAACCAAGATCTTCGGTGTAGAAAAAGTTGGTGATAAACAAATCACTAAAAAGAACATTAATGCCATGGTCGCTTTTGTGATTGCTTTTTTAGTAATTGCTTCTACCCGGCTGGTTGCCGTTATTAATGAGGTTATGGCCAACATAGTCTTGTTATTAATTCTGGGCATTTCTTTCTTATTGTTAGTAGGTGCTTTGTTTGGGGATAAAGAATTCACCCTGAAAGATTTTCCGGGCTGGGTAACCGTTTTTACGATTATTATGTTTACCGGAGTGGTAGTTATTTTCCTTAATGCTTTAGGGTGGCTGAATTACCTTTTTTTTCTGTTTGAGAATTGGAATGCTGAATGGGCGGCATCCATAATTTTTATGATTATAGTGGTTGGGTTTATTGTTTTTATTACTAGGGGAGGAGAATCAAAACCAAAAAAGGAAAGTGAAAAATAATGATAAAGTGTATGTTAATGTGCAAGTTAAAGAACATTTGTGCTAAAAGAGGAGGTTTATAAAATGGTCAGTATAGGTATTGCTAATCTAGCATCATACTTTGAAGCTTATGGAGTGATGGACTTTTTGCTGCCATTCATTTTAGTGTTTACAATTATCTTTGCGGTGTTGGCAAAGATGCCTTTATTCAGTGAACATAAAAATTTTCGGGTAGTTATTGCTTTAGTATTAGGGTTATTGTTTGTGATTCCCCATCTTACTGGCTCTTACTCTTCGTTTGGCTATGATCCCGTTCAGGTAATCAATGAATCCTTGCCCAGTATTTCATTAGTCGCCGTAGCGGCAATCATGTTGTTATTGCTGTTGGGAATTTTTGGAAAAGGCTTTTCACAGGCTGCTTCGCCGATAATCGCCGTGATCGCCGTTACTTTTGTAGTGTATATCTTTGGCGCTTCGCTTAATTTCTGGAGAGGGCCTTATGATATTTTTTACTGGTGGGGCACGGAAACAACAGAATTAATAATTATTATTTTAGTATTCGGGTTAATAGTCATGTTTATTACTAAAGAGCCCGGCGAAGGCAGTGTTGGGGAGACTGCTAAGGGGGCATGGGAAGGATTAGGGAACCTTTTAGAAAACCTTGGCGGAAAAAAGTAAGAGAAAATAAATGGCAACGGTCTTAGATATCGGGTTAATCGGATATTTTAGTTCTATTTTTCCAGTATTATTGGTCTTTGCCGTCGTTTTTGCTTTGCTACAAAAAACCAAAGTAATTGGTAATTCTCTGGTCATCAATGCGCTTATTGCAGCAACCGTTTCTTTAACTGTTCTGTTATCGCAGGCAGCTATTGACATAATTAATTTTATGCTTCCCTGGATAGCCGTAGCCATTATCTTTTTTGTATTACTGATTTTAATTTTCCAAATGTTTGGATTGAATGAAAAAGATTGGAATGTAATCATAAAAGATAAAACGGTTTACTGGGGCATTTTAGGGATTATGATTATTATTTTAGTTGCTGCTTTGGGCCATGTATTGGGGCAATCTATTGGGCCTTATCTCGATGAGCAAGGGCAACCTCTCTCTCCTGACGGAACTTCCAGCGTGGCTACGGGCGATTTTTCAACTAATATTACGGCAACGTTATTTAATCCTAAAGTATTGGGATTAATCATTGTTTTTACAATAATGGTCTTTGCAGTGGTATTGCTTAGTGGAGATACGCATTAGGGGTTAATTGGATAGTTTAGAAGTAGTTCTAATTTTTATCAAATCAGCAGGATATCCTGAATAATTTACCTAACTTTCTTAGTAATATCTTTAAGTTCTTTTACATTATCCACAAAAGTGGGAATCACTTCTTTAAACACTTTTCCCACGGCTTTAAGTTCAGTTCCCACATCGCGCATTTGGGTGTCATAATCTTCTAATTTTCCCAACACGCCTTGATGCAGCTCTTTAAAGTTTTCCTTAAGCGTTTCTAATTCGGAAATCATTTTAGCCTGTTTTTCTTCCACTTTTTCTTTCCATTCGACTATTTTCTTGACTTCAGCAATAAGGTCGTCCCACTTTTCATCAATCATGCTTTCGGCAATTTCTTCTATCCGCTCATAGATATTTCCCATTTCCCCGGAAGAAGCTGGCTCTGAAGAATAAGCATTAAGCCGGTCCAAGGCCGGCATCCGCGGAGGAGCTGGCTCTTCGGGAGCAACATAATCTTCCTCTTCACTATCTGCTTCTTGGTCCTGATTTAGGGCCTGATTTATTTGCGCTTGAGAATAGCCTTTTTCAGCAAGTTCATCCATAATGAGATCATCGGTAAGGCCCTGTTGCCGCAACTGCATTACTTCATCGCTAGGCGCAGATTTATTTTTGTCGAATAGTGCCATAATATATCACCTTTTTTGAGTATTGGGTATGTTAAAATGTTCAACTTTATATTATTTTGGTTTTGCTATATGTGCATAGCTCGTTCGCACCCTGCCTCGCTATACAGACAGTAGCAACTTGTTGTAATACCCAAATAGCAGGGCATAGTTTGTCTTATGAATATTCTTGTGCTTACTGGACAATTGGCGCTATGCACATATTAGAATATTATTTTGGTTTTGCTTCTTTTCCAGTAATTTTACCGGTTTTAACTATTTCTTTGATTTCCTTAACTTCTTTATTTGCTTCTTTGCTTAATAGCTGCACTTTATTTTCCACGGCGCGGTCTAAATCATGCTGAGTGACAAAATTAAGCGGATTCCAATATTCCATATATTTTTTAATGGTCATTACTTCTTCAATGCCGGCAGTCTGTTTTAATTCTTTAATGATCAAATCCATTTTTTGCAGCATCTTCTCTTGTTCGTGCTTCATTTCCAGAAAATCTGCGCTGGTAGTTTTAAGGTCCTGGCTAAGTTTATTGTTCTTTTTAATAAAATCATTTTTAAGAACATTAACTTCCCGCAGCAGGTTGTTTACTTTTCCTTCCAGCCCTTTGACCCAGACGTAGATTTTGGGATCGTTTATTTCAGCCGGCGGTTCTGATAATTTTTCCTGAGCCATCTTATAGACATTAACCAAAAGATTATAATAAACTTATGTGAGTATTTTAGAGTAGTGTTTTAATTTATTTAATCAGGTGGTTTAATTATTAAATTTAAATTATTAAGATTAAAGCGGTATTTTTAGTTTGGCGGTTCAAAAAGAATCCTTCCAATTCTAACGATTGTAGCTCCTTCTTCTAATGCGGTTTTGTAATCATTTGACATGCCCATAGATAATTCTTCTAAATTCAATTCCTCTTTTAATTGTTTTAGTTTACGATAAACCTTTCTTGCATCTTCATTTTGAGCAGGTATGGTCATTAAGCCTTTTACAGACAGGTGTTCCATTTTAGAAATTTGCTTTAAGGCGTCTTTAATTTCATTTATCTCAAAACCATGCTCTTTATGGCTATCTGTTTTTATTTGAAGCAGTATTTCCTGTTGCTTTTTTATCTTGGCAGCTTCTTCAGAGATTTTTTTTGCTAACTTGATTGAATCTATGCTGTGTATTAATGCACAAAAGGGAAGAATATCTTTTACTTTATTTCTCTGCAAGTGGCCAATGAAATGAAAGCTAGCGTTTGCAAAATTTTTTACTTGCAATAATTGCCGGTGGGTATTAAATCCCAGATTGTTTATCCCGTTTTGTATCAACTCTTTTATCTGCTCATCGTTTGCATATTTCACGGCAGCTACCAGAATTACATTTTTAGGTATGTTGGGCAAAATCTGTTTTAGGTTCTCTGAAATTATCATCTTCTTTTATGGATATGTTTAATAAATATTAATTTTATGTTTTTAGTATAAACTGGAGCAGTTTTTTTAAAAAACCAAACCCGGCCGCTTCTTCTTTAGTTTCCTATAGAAAATATAATAAACTACAATACAATTTAAACAAAGACAATTTAAATAATATGGCAGTATAAAATAACTGTTTTAAAAAAAATGGTAACCAATGGCCCTAGAAAACACTAAGAATTGTTTTGAATTCGAAACCTTCCACGAAGGAGAAAATAAAATTCTTAAAATATATGGTGAACGATGTACTTTTCCTCCTTCGATTGAGTATAGCGATTTGTGCATGGCTAAGGCAGTTGATATTTTGCAGCAAGTTACCGGCGTAACGGTAATTATCCTTTCCCAGCAGCGCGAATATGAATATGATTATGACCAAACTAATTTGCTAGTGGAGCTGGCTTCCGTCTACAAACGCTTAAACCAGGAAGAGCGGTTTGCTTATTCCCGGCTGGTGGTTGATCCAGTTCATGAGCGGTATATTGGGGGGAGTTATGCCCAATTTCAGCGCTTAATTTCTAAACGGTTAAAAGAAGACCCTTTAGCAGCCTATATTGAATTAAAACGGCTGGAAACCAAGGAAAAAATTAAGCTCAATAACTTAATTGACCGCCGCCATTTAAACAGCCAGCAAAAATTTATGGGTGTTCTGCAGGAAGTAATTAAAATCATTGAACCGTTAAGAATAATAACCCTGTTAATGCCTTTAACCGAAGGATATAAAATTGGACAGCGGGAAATTTATGGCAATGCTTTCCATCCCTTGACTAAGCCGGATTTTATGTTTACTAAATTGTTAATGGAATTTCCGGAAGGTAATTTACAGGAAAGTTACAACTTTGATGTTGATGAAGACCAATGCGAAGTAAATATATTTTCTTTTGATGAAAATGTCAAAATTTTATATCATTTGACTCCGCCGGAATTTAAATTTACAGAAGAAGAATATGAATTATTGGATGATGCCAAACGGATTTTATCCGAGCATAAACCAACCAGGGAAGAGTTTGTCGATCCGCAGAGAATGAGAGAGGTGTTCTTTAACATTGGAAAAGATTTGCTTACCGATTTGCTAACACATAAAAATATGAAATTAGTCGAAGAAACCATTAATCGGCTGGCCCAGGCACTGCTTCGCCATACGGTTGGTTTTGGCTTGATTGAACTGCTGCTTTCTGATTCCAAAGTGCAGGATGTGAATATTAATTCTCCCAATGGCGAGCTGCCTATTTTCATTGTGCATCAGGATTATGGCGATTGTTATACTAATATCTATCCCACCCGCTTAGAAGTGGAAAGCTGGGCGACTAAATTAAGATTAATCTCAGGAAGGCCTTTAGATGAAGCCAACCCCATTTTAGATACGGAATTGAAAGTTACTGGATTCAGCTCCAGGGTTTCAGCGCTTACTGCTCCCTTAAGCCCGACCGGACTAGTATTCTCCTTTCGAAGGCACCGCGATTTTCCGTGGACCTTCCCTTTGTACATACAGCCCAAAGTGCGTTTCTTTAACGCCTTGGCAGCCGGTCTGCTAAGTTTCATCATCGATAATAATGCGACTATTTTAGTTGCAGGAACCAGAAGTTCCGGGAAAACTTCCTTGCTGGGTTCTTTCTTGACGGAAATTATGCGCAAAATCAGAATCTTAACGATTGAAGATACCTTTGAGCTTCCTCAGGAATCTCTGCGAGCACTTGGTTATAATCTTGAATCTTTAAAAGTTGCTTCTGCCTTAACTTTAAAAGAAGGTTCGGAAGTAGACCCTTCCATTGGCATACGTTCGACGTTACGTTTAGGCGATTCAGCTATTTTTGTCGGTGAGGTTAGGTCAAAAGAGGCCATTGCTTTATTTGAAGCCATGCGCGTTGGAGCAGCAGCAAATGTAGTTGCGGGCACGGTGCATGCTGATTCCCCTTACGGAGTATATGACCGAGTTGTAAATGATATTGGTGTTCCCAAAACTTCATTTAAAGCCATTGATATTATTGTAACTACTAATCCGGTTCTTTCCGGGCTAAAAAAATACAAGCGGGTCTTACGCATTACGGAAGTGCGCAAGGAATGGGATGAAGATCCATTAAAAGAAAAGGCTTTTGTTGATTTAATGGTTTATAATCCCGTAACAGATCAATTAGAAGTTACGGACGAGTTGCGTAATGGAAACTCAGAAATCTTAAAACGAATGGCCGGAAGAGTAAAAGAGTTTGCCGGTGATTGGGATGCAGTGTGGAATAATATTCTGTTGAGAGCAAACTGCAAGCAGGCGATGGTGGACGTATTTAATGAAGTTGGCAATGCCTCTCTGCTAGAAGCAGAATTTGTTATCAAAGCCAATGATGTCTTCCATTTGATTTCCGATAGAATTAAAGATAAATATGGTCGCTTAGACAGCGAGAGAATTCTGTTTGAATTTAAAGACTGGTTGAGGAAAGAAGGGAAGAAAAATAAAAAGTAATTGTTTGATTTTAACTTTCTTTTAAGCTAGAGATAAATTTTTACGGACTGTGTCATAATATTTATGGTCGCCCAAATGGAATTCAATATAAATGGAGTTTTTTACTTTTACAAAAAGAATTCTGTACTCAGTATTACCAATACTGAAAGGATAGCGAAAAGTAAGAAGTTCATTGATAACCCATTCTTTGTATTGCTTCTTTGAGCCAACATAAATCGGTTCAATCTTTTGTTCAATTACTCCTTTTATCCAATGGTAAATTTTTTCTGCTTTATTTTCAGTAAGATGTTTGACTATTTGATCAAAATTTTTCCCAAGAAATTCTACTTTGTAATCTTGTGAAAGTATGGATTCTATTTTATGTTTAAACTCTTTGGGGTTGACCATAAGCAAGACCTTTAACCGCTTCATGGGTCAACTCGTATAAAAAGCTTTGCGCTTTATAGGCTAATAAGTCTTTATAGTAGCCTGCTTGAGTATAAAAAAATCGTTTTGCATAAGACGGTCTTGCGTGCTTGCCAATGATTAGCGGCACTTCTGTTTTAATATATTTAATTATCTCAGTGTAATCTTTGAACTGATTTATTCTCTTATTAAGTTGAAAGGTATCCAGTATCTCGCCAGTTTTGAAATATTCGGTATAAAGAATAAGAAAACGAACATCTTTGTGATATTTGTTTTTCTGGTTTAATAAAGTTGGAATGGCTTCATTAATAACCTGCCAATAATCTGAAAGAGTAACTTTTAACGTTCTTTTTGGAATTATGTTCTTGGCAATACAGCTTTTAGAAATTGAATGGTAAAATAAAGAGTAAAGATCATTAAAATCTATAAGGGTTATTTTTACTTTACTCAAAAGTTTTTTAAATTTTGGGCAGGCAAGAGAATTATGCTCTGGGCATAAATTATTTTTAAGGGTAAAGTCTTTTTTCGATCTGGTAATTACAAATATATCAATATCGTTGTATTCAGTTTTGCAGATGAAAGAACCGGTAATAAAACAATACTTTGCCGGAAGTTGATTAAGCAGTTTTTCAGCTTCTTTAATTCTCTCTTCAGGAAGCTGTTCATTATAAGGATTATAGATTATCATTTATTACTAAAAATACACTAAACTTATAAATCTTGCTGTAATTAATGATAAATATATAAAATAAGTAATATTAAAAAACTTCTTTTTGTTATATTGTCTAACTGAAAAGCACAAATAAGCTTTTTTTGTTAGAATGTATAACTTTGGCGAAGCTTAAACCTTTTTAGTTAAGATAAATATTTTCTCACTAAGGGGGGGGTTCTAAAATAATATAAACAATATTATTATTATTATTATTATTATTCAAGTAAATATTTAATAAAAAGAGGTAATCTAAATGGCAAAAAAACAAAGTTCTTTGAAGCAGCACGTGCCACATTTAGCAATTATAGCTGTAGTTGCGATTGTGGTTATTGTTGCAGTCGTTGTTTTGGTTATGAATAAAGAGGCGCTGGTTGGTGAAGCCAGTAAGTTTTATGTTCCGAAAACGGCGATTAAGGCGCCCGCAGTTTATGTTCCGAAGACACTAGTCAAAGCACCTTCAGCTATCTACACAACACCAGTATGTTTATCTAACTTTACAAATTGGGGTGCAGAAGGTATGCCTGTTACGCCAGGAAATAAAGTTACAGTCGACATTGATAATCAAGGTTGGATTAGCCAGAGTTATAAAAGAGGGAATGATCTGCTCAAAAAAGACGGAGTTGTTATAGGAAAATATGTGGGAATGGCTGGACAGGGAAAAGCAATTTTTGAAGTGTTGAAAGTTTATACTGACACCTGTAATCACCAATATCATATTGATGAATCCGGATGTACTGCAACTGGTCCGGATATCATGAATGCCACCAACAGCGGTGTGCAATACAATAGTAATGATTGTGGCTATTTAGTTAGTGGCGGGGATTATTCCAAATATGAAACAATACTCTGCAGTAACGGAGCTTGTAAATAAAAATTAAAATTTTTATTTTTTCTTTTTTATTTCCTATAACAAATATCACAACCGCACAGCCCTTTCTCCAGCTGCATGTGTATCTCGCAGCGGGCTTTGGAATGCTTGATGAACTCGTTGATATTCTGAATTGTTTGTTTCTATAATTTGTTAATAATTAACAACAAAAGGTTTATATAGTCTTTTTGTTAATTATTAAATATGCCTGAGAATCTTAAAAATAAAGCCCGAAACTACTTTATCTTAGGGGTTGTTGCTTTCAATATGAAGATGTATTCTGAAGCAGCTACTAATTTTTTTAAGGCTTTATTTGCCTGCGATGACAATGCGTTATTGGAAAAAATAAATGTTGAGCCAAAAGACCATACCGAAAGATTCGATTTATTGAAAAATAGCCTGCCTAAGCTTTATGATATTACTGATAGATTATTTAGCACTTACAGAAGAACTTATACACGGGAACTGGATCAAGGAGAGGTCGCTTTAGTTAAAAAACGAGTTATGGAGGCTTTTGAAAATGCAGGAATCCCTGTCCCTTCAAATGAAGACATTAAAAGCAAATTTGAAGAGCTTATTAAAAAAGGAAAAATATTTAGTTGATATCTTTTTGTTTGGCTCCGCCTTTAAAGGCAAGGAAAAACCAAACGATATAGATATTATTGCTTTGTTTAGAGATAACAATTATGAACTGATAGAAAGAGTTCTGTATCAGATAAAGAAAGTCGGCGAGAAATTAGAAATTTTGTTGCATATCGAACCGATAGTTGTTGATCAATTGCATAATCAAAAAGCATATCCTTTTTTACTTCATGAAGGATTTAGTTTAAGGAATATGAAATTCCTGCATGAGCTATTGGGTTTCAAGCCTTTCGTGTTAATTACTTATAATTTAGAAGATAAAACTCCTTCTGAAAAAGTTAGGTTTTCTTACGCTTTGTATGGGAGAAAAGAAGGCGACGGTCTGCTTAAAAAATTAAAAGGCAAAGTAATCGGAAAAGGTTCTTTTTTGATACCTATCAATCAACAAGCCGCTATCAAAAGTTTCTTTGAACTGTGGAATACGAAATATAAAGAACAACGTCTCTTTATTTTTAGTTAGTTTTTTAATTATTAACCAAATGCCTTAAAAAATGAGCGGTTGTTAATTATTAACAAGGGAATTCGAACCTAAAAGTGAAGCAAATTCTCGATGAGATTTTGAAAACCGATATGGTAGCTAGTTTTAAAGACGCTGGAATTAGTTTTGATTAAACTTTCATCTCCTATAACAAATATCACAATTGCATAAGCCTTTCTCTAACTGCATGTGTATCTCGCAGCGGGCTTTGGAATGCTTGATAAATTCGTTGATATTTTGAATTTCCTGATAAGCGCTGCGGCTGTCTTTTATTTGCCGGGCAGCGGTTTTAATAAATTCTTTCACGTCTTTATTGAAGACCAAATTTTGCGCCCGTTTTTCTTTTGCATATTGCGATACGGCTGCTTCCGTGACATTTAGCAGCCGGGCAATTTCTTTCTGGGACAAATTTCTTTCTTTCAGAGCAATAACTAACTCTTTCCGGATTGCCGGCAGAATATACCATACTTCAATTTCCTGCGGATGCTTGTTTGGCAAATTCATTTTTAACTTTTTTTAACTTTTTCTCCAGATAATTTTTTATTGCCGCTTTTAAAGCCTGGTCTCCCAAGACGGAACAATGGATCTTTCGCGCCGGTAAGCTTTCTAATTTTTTAACAATGTCCGCTGGTTTTAGTTGCATAGCGTCGGCTAATTTCATTCCGCCATTTTCTGTAACCATCACTGACATAACTGAAGTTGAAGCGATTGCACTCGCACATCCAAAAGTTTGCCATTTACATTCCGCAATTTTGTCGTCTTTAACTTTAATCCAGACTCTCATCATGTCTCCGCACTGCGGAGAACCTACCAGACCAACTCCGTCGGCAGTTTTTTCATATTCTGCTGCTTCCTGGTCGGTTTTGAAAATATTTCTGGGATTGAAAAAATGTTCCTTAACCGTTTCGGAATAAAACCAATTTTGATTATTATTATTATTTCCGTCGGCTATTGTTTCACTTTTCTTTTCATCGGCCATTTTTTAGAACCTCTTCGACTGTTAAATTTACCGGGGATATTCTTCTTAAAGATTCCACAATTCCCGGAAGAACGGTTATAATTTTATTAATATCTTCTTCAGTAGTTCTTTTTCCGAGAGTAAAGCGTAAAGTTCCATGAGCTGCTTCATAAGGCAGGCCTAAGGCTAATATTACATGGCTTGGATCCAAGGAATAAGAAGTGCAGGCGCTGCCGGTCGACGTGCAAATCCCATATTCATTCAAGTACAGCATCATAGATTCTCCTTCTACGTCGAGAAAAGTAAGATTAGCATTGTTGGGCAGTCTTTCTGTAGGATGTCCATTAAGGAAGGTTTTAGGAATGTTTTCTTGAATTTTTTTTATTAATTTGTTTCTTAATGCTGTTAACCGTTTATTTTCTTCTTCTTTTTCTGCCTGGGCTAATTCCAAAGCTTTAGCAAAACCAACAATTCCCGGAACATTCTCCGTTCCGCTTCTTAACTTATTTTCCTGGCCGCCGCCGTGAATAAGAGGGTGAATTTTTGTTCCGCTTTTTACATACAGCATTCCTACCCCTTTAGGTCCATAAATCTTGCTGCTGTTTAAAGTCATTAAATCAACACCGAGATTTTTTGTATCAATATCTAAAACTCCTCCCGCCTGGCAGGCATCGGTGTGAAACAGAATATTTCGTTTTTGTTCTTGAGAAAAGTCTTTAACAACTTTTACTAGTTCTTTTATCGGCTGAATGGTGCCAATTTCATTGTTAGCATACATGATAGTAATAAGAAGGGTATCTTTTCTGATTGCTTTTTTCAGCTCTTCCGGGCAAACTCTTCCATATTTGTCTACATTCAAATAAGTTATTTCAAAGCCTTCGTACTTTTCTAAATATTTACAGGTTTCTAATACTGCTTCATGTTCTATTTTAGAAGTGATAATGTGTTTTCCCTGATTTTTATTAGCTCGGGCTATTCCTTGAATGGTCAAATTGATACTTTCTGTTCCGCTACCGGTAAAAATAATTTCTTCTGGATTATTTGCATTAATTAATTGCCTGACTTTATTTCTGGCAGAACTTACTGCTTCTTTTGCTTTTAGACCCAAAGTATGAAAACTACCGGGGTTGCCAAATTCTTCGGAGTGATATTTATTCATGGCTGTTTTTACTTCTTCTCTTACGTAAGTCGTTGCCGCATGGTCCACATAGATTTCCTGGGTGTTTTTTTCCATAATTTACTCTCTTCACAGTTAAAATTAACGATTGTTAAGTTTTATTTATAAATATTTTGGATATTTTAGTTAAAACTAACAATCATGCAGATTAATTTTTCCCAACTAAAGTTTAAAAGATCGGAGAGAAGCATTTTCAAAGTGTGCGCCAGCAATATCCAAAAGTGTGCATTAATAACGCACAGATAGAAAGCCCAATTCTTTCTATTGCTAATAGAAACTTTCTTCTATTGCCAGTAGAAACATTTAAATAAAAATTTGCCAAAAAGTATTTAAATATAAGGGCGTTATTGTATGAGATGGGTCAAAAATTTACTGTTATTGTGGAACAAGGGGAAGACGGATACTTAATTTCTGATGTGGTTGAGCTTCCCGGATGCCATACTCAGGCAAAGACTTATGACAAATTAATTAAAAGAACTAAAGAAGCAATTTCTTTGTATCTGGAAGTGAAAGGAACACCAGAAACAAAAAGTAAGTTTTTGAGTTTGCAGCAGGTTGAAGTAGAGGCATAGTAAAAATGTCTAATAAATTGCCTCTAATGAAGGCAAAGGATGTTGCTAAAATTCTCGAAAAGTTGGGGTTTAAGTTCAAGAGACAAAAAGGAAGCCATATGTTCTTTGGCCATCCCGATGGAAGAACTACTATCATACCTAATCATCCAACGGAACATATTGATTGTGGTTTGTTAAACAAAATCATCAAACACGATTTACAGATGAGTAGAGAAGAGTTTCTTAAGCATGTTTAATTATTAGCCAAAAAGACCGTAGTTAATAGTTACATAATCTGCTTGATAATTTCAATAAGGGTTTGTAGTTGTGCGAAGCCTCAAAAAAAGCAATATACTAACCAAGAAATGTTTCCCAAGCTAAAAAAGATTAACCCCAGATAAGAAAGATATATAAATGGAAAAAGATTCTTAAAATAAAAAGAGAATAGTTATTGAAATCCTAGATTTTAATAAAAAAAGGTGATTTAAGATGAAACGAATGCTTTTAATAAGTTTATTGTTAGTGGTTATGCTGGGGGTTAGTGTGAGCGCTGTGGATCCCAACTTCCAATTCAGTCCTTCTTTAACAATTGAGCTGGTGGTTCCTGAAGATATTAAAGTAAATGAACCTTTTTGGGTTGATGTTTATGTTACTCCGGCGTTGAAAGATAAAATTTCGGATACGCGAATAGATTTAAAGACTTCATCAGGAGATCTTTATTTTGTTGGAGATGTAATGCAAATTGAGGGGGATATAAAAAAGATAGTTCCAGGATTACTGCAGGGAGAGGTTTTTGAGAAAGGTGTTGGGATAGAAAAGAATGAAGAGGGAACTTGGGTGATGATGAGTTCTGTAGGAGAATGGAGGGCTCTTCTGGGAAAAAAGAAGATGGTAAGTATAAGAATGCAGGCAAAAAAACCAGGCACATACTCAATAGAGTTAATTAAATATTCTTTTTCTTATTACGAACCAAAAGAAGATAAAAAATATTTCTTAAGCATGTCTCCTGTAAGCGTATGCGTGCCTGTATTAAAATGCCCAAATGAATTTGATTGTGGGTACAAAGATAATGGTTGCGGACAAATATTGGCTTGTAATGCTTGTGCTCAACCTAAATATTGCGTTGATAATGTCTGTACAGATTTGGTTGTAGTGACCAAAAGTCCGGAAGACACGCAATTATGTCAAAATGTGATTAAGGCGCCTTCGCACGAGAAAACTTTATTGGCAAAAATTTCCTCTGCGCTTAACCAATATAAAGATTATAAAATGGAATTTAGTGAAATAACTGAAGCTTTAGTCGAATGGTTTAAAGCAGCAAAAGTGCCTCAACCATAGAAAAGTGATCCAAAATGGGCAACAAAAATAAAAAATTTAGACGATTGCCAGAACACTCCAATGAAGCGCATCCTTCAGCTTGCGCTGGTGAAGTCAATAAACAGTTTGTGATTGCCATAATTGCGGTGGCAGCGATTGTGGTTTTAGCTTTGTTGTTGCTCTTTTCGGGTCAGTTTGTAGGAAAAGCAATTTATGGCGGCGCTGCGGATACTGGAGGAATTGTATTAGTTTCTCCTAAAGCGCCTTTGCCAGTATTAAAGAACGAACCATTTACTCTTAATGTGGGAGTAAACCTTAAAGGCAAGACTAAAATTATTAGCTTTACTTTAATACTGCCCCAGGAATTAAATTGCAGTGGCGTTACAGTTAAAAATGTACTGCCTAATGTTTTTCAAAGTACGGCTAAATGTGAAAATAATAAAATAATTTATGAATATTATACGCTGGGCATAGGTGATAATTTGGCTTCTTTAAGCGGAGCGCAAGATCTTGCAGAAATTACGTTCTCCTTGGGTGCGGCTGTGGGGCCTTATGAGCTTACATTTGAAAAGATGAATTATTTTGATTTAGACTTAAAGCAAGAAGTTAACTTGAATGCAAAAGCTTTCTCTTTAGAAGTTAAAGAATGTCCGGAAGGAAAAGTTTTATGTGGCGGACAATGCGTTGATTTACAAACGGATAAAAAGAATTGTGGTCAATGTAGTGCGATTTGTAAAGATTTAGAATCTTGCGCATTAGGCAAATGTGTTGCTCAGTGTACCGGTGAAACGCCCGATAACTGCAATAATGTGTGCGTAAATCTGAAAACGGGTATGGAGAATTGCGGCGAGTGCGGGAAGATTTGTAATCTTCAAGCTTGTGTGAAGGGTATGTGTATAGAAAAAAAGTGCTCACCAGAAGAAATTCTTTGTAATAACGAGTGTGTGAATACCGAAACGGACATGAAGAATTGCGGTGGGTGTGGACAGGTTTGTGATTCTCAAGTTTTTCAAACTTGTAAGGGAGGACAATGCATAGAAATTAAAAAGTGCGGTAATGAAGTCATAGATGGAGATGAGCAATGTGATGACCCAAAAGGAGATAGTTCAGGTGTTTTTACCCAAAATTGTATTGATTTAGGTTTTAATGGTGGAAAAATAAAATGCACTAATGATTGTAGATTTGATACTAGTGAATGTGGCCCAATAATAAAACCAGCAGAACCGGGCGAGGGAGCACCCAAAGAAGTTCCAACGTGTGGTAATGGAATGATAGATGGTGAAGAAGAATGCGACAGCCCGCCTGATAATTCCGGTGTCTTTACTAAGAATTGTAATACTTTAGGTTTTGATGGTGGTTTAATACAATGTAAAAATTGTAAATTGGATACCAGTAAATGTAATCCCAAACCCCAACCTGTTGCCGTTGAGCAAGGAGCTGCGGCTGGTGCTGGAGAAGTGGTGCCTACCCCTGTTGTTGCTGAAGGAGCTGCAGCAGGTGGAGCCTTGCCTGCAGCTGGTGCTGGAGCGGGTGTTGCTGCTAGTGGTGCAGTTCAACAAACCAAAATATCTTTAGCAGAGGTTACTCCATTAAACAATGCTTATTCGACGTTAATTACGGCCACGGAGGATTTCACGACCGAAGTTACTGTTTACACGGTCCTATACGGAGATAATAACAAAGTATTGTCCATCAAATTAGAAAAGATTGAAGGCGGATTAAAGAAAGGCACTTCCTATACCGCAACGGTTAGTTATCCTTTGGGCGGTGTAAAGAAAAAATCCGTAATTGTCTATGACGTTGAATTAAAGCCGACAGTTTATGGCAAGCTTGACAAAGAATATACAGCTATTTCCGGATAAAGATTTATACTGAAATTCCTTGATTTTTAAACGGAATTTCATATATAGTTCGCTTATAGCCCAATATATTGTTTAATTTCAAAGGAAACTCACTATAAAATGAAAAAAATACTGCTTTACCTGGTTGTGTTTTTGTTCTCAGTTTCACTAGCTTTAGCGGTTAGTGTGGTAACCAATAAACAAGAATACACGGGAAGTGAACAAGTAATCATTACCACCAACCAATGCATTGGCATTTCCGTTGTTAAAATAATTAATTCCAACAATATTTTAGTTGACATTAAAGGCGGTGCTGATAATGGGGTATTTTACTATAATACTTTATCTGATTCTGCTGACGGGAAATATAAAGTAACAGCTGCCTGCACTAATGGCGCAGCAGAAGCTTTCTTTTGTGTTGATGCTTCCGGCTGCCTGACTGTAACAACAACGGCAGTTCCAGCAGCAGTTCCACAAGCTGTAAGCAATGTCTCAGTTGCCCCAGTAGCTGCTGGTGGCGGTGTTGGTGGTGGCGCTGGCTGTGTTGCTAAATGGGATTGTTACAGCTGGTCGTATTGCGATGTTTATTTAAAACAAACCCGAACTTGTGTAGACCTTAATAAATGTCAAGCTGCTAAATTAGAAACACAAAGTTGTGCAGAATGCGCTGAATCGTGGGTATGTTCTGCCTGGAGCGAATGTTCTGACGAACAAAATTACCGGAATTGTGACGACGAGCACGGCTGCGGGACTACGGTTTTAAAGCCAAAATTGCAGAAATTATGTACGGAAGAAGAGCCTTCCGGCCCGGCTCCGGCGCAGATATCTTCTGTTATGCCTCCGCTTTATTACGCTCCTCCGGCAGAGCCGGCTGCAAAAAGTTTCTGGAAAGATAATTTGTTTTATTTAATTACTATTCCTTTAGTCCTGATCGCCATAGTCGTAGTAATCATATTAACGTTCCATTTTTTAAAACCAAAACGGTTGGCTTACAATTTAAACGAGTTAAAACAATGGGTACGCAAGGAAAGGGCCATGGGCACTTCTGATGAAGACATCAGAAAAATCCTAAAAGAACATACTGGCTGGCGGGATGAAGAGATTGCTCAAGCTTTAGAAAGCCCGCAGCAGCCGGCAGAAAAAAGCGGAATATGAACAAATTTAGGTGATTCGTGATGAAAAAACTAATGATTATTGGGTTGGTGTGGATGATTATTCTCGGAATGCTTGTAAATATTGTAGGTGCAATAGGTTGCGTACCAGGTAAATCGAGTTGTAATTATGCTAACATACAGGTATGTAAACCGGATGGGTCAGGATATTTGGCTCCTGTGCCTTGTCCAGAAGGTCAGTATTGTAATAATGGTGTTTGTGAAGTACCAAAATATAATGTGTGCACTCCGTGGGAGTTTGTTTGTGAAGATTTAATATCTTCTAAGCAGTGCGCTCCAGACGGTTCAGGGTATACACCACTTCCTTGTTATGAAAACGAAATTTGTAAAGATGGTGCTTGTGTAGAACAGCAACAACAAAAGTGTATTCCTACACCAACAGGATTAATCAGCTGGTGGCCAGGCGAGGATAATGCTAAAGATATTATCAATCAAAATAATGGAGAATTACTAGGCAATGCAGTTTTTGTCGAAGGGAAAGTAGGGAAAGCATTTAGTTTTGATGGCGACGGTGATTATGTTAAAATTCCCCATAAAGATAATTTAAATCTTAATGAATATACTATTGAAGCTTGGGTTAAGCCTAACAAGATAGATGATTTTTATCACGCAATTGTTGGGAAAGGTCTTAATCCCGTTCCCCCAACATTATATTTAATGTCACAGCAGATTAGGGTGTGGTATAGTATTGATAATGTTGCTGATTTGAGATTATACTCACAAAATTTAATAAAGCAGAACCTGTGGAGTCATCTTGCCGTAACTTATGATGGGGCCAAAGCAATACTTTATGTTAATGGTAAGGTTGTGAATACTGACTTCTTAGCAGCTCCAGATACCAATGCAAATGATTTGTATATTGGATATGATGGCCCTTCTGGCAAAAATCCAGGCTATTTCAATGGTTTAATCGATGAAGTTTCTATGTACAACCGAGCGCTATCTGCAAATGAAATTAAATTAATATATGATTTCGAAAGCAAAGGCAAATGCGTTCCAAAGCAGCAAATCTGTACACCCGACCAATGGTATTGTGATGACAACGATGCTAGAAAACAGTGCAAAAATGATGGAACTGGTTATTTACCTCCAGTGAATTGTGGTCAAGGAGAAATATGCGAAAATGGAGTATGTAAAGCACAGCAGCAACAAGTTTGTACACCCGACCAATGGTATTGTGATGACAACGATGCTAAAAAACAATGCAAAAATGATGGAACTGGTTATTTAGCTCCAGAGGATTGTGGTCAAGGAGAAGTATGCGAAAATGGTAACTGTAAAGCACAGCAACAGCAACCAGTAGCAGTATGTGGCGATGGCAAGATAGAAGGTAATGAAAAATGTGATGATAAAAATAATGTATTTAATGATGGGTGTGTTGATTGTCAGATTGAAGGCAAGGAATGGTCCTGTAGTGGCGAGCCGAGCATTTGCAAACCTATTCCTCAGGAAGGTATCTGCAGCGATTTAAATAACCTTCAGCCAAATGATAAATCTCTGGCAGTTGGAATCATTAATGCTTTAAAGAATAATGAATATAGCGCAATGCAAAAACTGAATGCAATTGTGATGGCTTTGAAAGCTTGGTTAAGTTAAATTAATTAGGTATACCATAAAATGACAACGAAAAAAAACGGAAAACAACTGAAAATGCACAGAACTCCTCCACAGCCGCGCAGGAAAAGCTTATTTCAAACTGCGGGTGAGGTAAGCAAACCCTTTTTAATAACTATTATTACTTTTATAGCAATTCTTGCTTTATTGGTATTATTGCTTTTTTCAAAACAATTTGTGGGCAGGGCTTTGTATACGGGACTAGAAAATTCTGCCGGATTAGTATTAGTTGGAAAAGCAGTGGAAGGAGAAGCATTTAAAGCTGTCGTTAAAGCAAACATTAAAGAAAGCAAAACCAGCACTATTGGTTTTAAGTTAGATCTGCCTCCAATGCTTACTTGTGGTCTTATTGAAATTAAAAATTTATTGCCGTCACCGCTTCTTGAAATTATAAAATGTGAACCTGCACCTGGTTTAGGCGACCGAATAGTTTATGCTTATACTACCCTGGGCTCTCCGCAAACTGGTGAATTTGAGATAGCAGAAATTAGTTTTAAGCCTTTAGGAGCAGGAAGTTACGATTTAAAATTCTCCCAGTTTGAGATTATTGATGGACAAAATAAAATTCTTTCTTTAAATGTATTAAATCCAACTCTAGAAGTAAAGAAGAAAGTGGAACAGCCGCCGCAATGCCCGCCCGGCAAGGAATGCTGCGGTGGTGCGATCCTAGTTGATTTGCAGACGGATAAAACCAATTGCGGCAGTTGCGGGGAAATCTGTGAAGGGTTGCAATCTTGTGTGGCTGGCAAGTGTGTTGCTCAATGTACTGGTGAAACGCCAGATATTTGCGGCGGCAGCTGTGTAAATTTACAGAAAGATTCTTTAAATTGCGGCCAATGCAATAAAGCTTGTGTTGAACCTAATGTTTGCTTAAAAGGAATCTGTTCAGAAAAGAAAGAAGTTATTGCTCAACCACCCGCTCCTGGAGAATGCGTATCAGATGATGATTGTGGTGATGGCTATGAATGTACAGCTGGAAAATGTGTTAAAAAAGAAGCTGCTCAGCTGCCCGTTACTCCTTCTTGCGTCTTGGCTTCCGATTGCGGTAGCGGTTATGAATGTGTAGCTGGGAAATGCGCTAAAAAAGAAGCTGCTCAGCTGCCCGTTACTCCCTCTTGCGTCTTGGCTTCCGATTGCGGTAGCGGTTATGAATGTAAAGATGGCGTATGTACTTTAAAAGAAGCTGCTGCACAGCCCGGTGTTCAACCGCCTTCTCTTCAACAATGTGCATCTAATTCCGATTGTGCAGCTAACCAAGAATGTAAAAGCGGCGTATGCCAAGAAAAATCAGCTGCTCAACTTCCTGGTGCTGAAACCATTCAAGGAAAGAAAGTAACTCTTACCGAGATTACCCCTGCAAATAACCTCTTTTCAACTCAAATTACGGCCACCGAAGATTTTGCCAGTGAAGTGCTAGTTTACACTGTTTTATATGGAGCAGACAATAAAGTACTCTCCCTCCAAACGGAAAAAATTGTGGCCGGTTTAAAGAAAGGCACAACCTATACAGCAACAGTTAATTATCCGCAAAGCAAGGTCAAGAAGAAGACAGTTCTCTTGTATGATGTGGAAGCAAATCCGCAGGTGCATGCCCTTCTGGAAAAAACTTATGCCGTAAGCTGAAAATGAAATCATTACTTTATCTTTTAATTTTTTTGCTTTCTTGTTCGTTAGCTTTGGCGGTTAGCGCGGTTACTGATGAAATTGAATATAGCGGCGGCGAAATGGTTCAAATTACCATCGATGAATGCATAGGCACTTCCATTGTTAAAATAATTAATCCGGGCAGTATTTTAGCAGATATCAAAGCCGGAGAAAATAATTGGGTTACCACTTATAACACCTTATCTGATACCGCGGCAGGGAAATACACCATTTCTGTAAGCTGTACTAATGGGGCAACTGAAACCTTTTTTTGTGTAAATTCAGCCGGATGTCTAGGAACTGCTACTGGAACTACAGCTGAAACAGATGTCCAGATAGAAACTAACGATACCTTAGCTGTCTGCATTTCTCAATGGGATTGTTCGTGGTCTTATTGTGATGCTAATTTAAAACAAACCGGAACGTGCATAGATAGGAATCGCTGTCGGGCTGCTAAAGAGGAGCTTCGTGATTGTGCGCAGTGTGCTGAATCGTGGGTATGTTCGGATTGGAGCAGTTGTAATAATGGCTTAAACCAAAGGAATTGCATTGATGAGCATGGCTGTGGAACTTTCGTATCAAAGCCAGTTCTGCAGAAATATTGTGAAGAAGAAATTCCTGCTGGTCCTGCACCTTCTTACATTTCTTCAACGGTAGCACCCCATTATTATGGTGAAGTAGTTGGAATGTCCACAATGAGTTTCTGGGATAAATATATCTTTTATATTATCAGCATTCCCCTAGTTTTGATCTTAGCATTAGTGGTTGTTTTATTAATTCTCCATTATTTAAAAACTCGGGAAGAATATTAAACCGGGGTTTGAACATGGTTAAAAAACTTAAATCTAAACTTACTAAACTTAAGAAGATTATTTCTCACCATAATTTTTACCTTACTTTAATTTTTCTGATAGCCATTATCCTCGTGCTTTTTTTAATTATTATTTTTGCAAAAACGGTTGGAGAGGAAGCGCTGGCCGGAAAAGCAGGGGAAGTAGCAATAATTTTTTCCATTAGGCAAACTTAAACAGAATATTTTTAAACTTACGTTCTTTAATTCACTCAAAGGAATTTAAAAAGAGGAATTTTAAATAGATGGGAGAAGAAGATTATCAAGAACTGCTGGAAAAGTATAAAGCCCGGGTTAAAGAAGAGTTTGGGGGAGCTTCCGTTGTGCCGGCAAAATTTACTTCTAAAGAATATACTGACTTTAAACGGGAATTATATCCTGCCCATTATTCTTTATATGAAAAAGTATGCACTTTTTCTGATCACTTAATGAAACTGGCTGTTGATGAAAAAAAAGCCATTAACCTCCAAAAAAGTTTAGATATTTGTCATCTTAATGCCCGTCCGGCCGGAGTGATTGCTTTTTCTTATTTATTTCCTCTGCTGGTAATTGTGTTTGGCTCTTTAATTGCTTATGGTATTTTCCAGATGTTTTTCTTTGTGGTTTTTTTCCTGATTGCTGGTTTGATTATGGTTCCAGCACTGCAAAAAATTCCTGATTTTATGGCCAATACCTGGCGGATGAAAGCATCTAATCAGATGGTCCAAAGTATTTTCTATTTAGTTACTTACATGCGACACACTTCTAACTTAGAAAGGGCAGTTGGTTTTGCGGCTGAACATTTGGAACCGCCTTTATCTTTAGACTTCAGAAAAATTCTGTGGGATGTAGAAACCGAAAAATACAGCACCATTCGTGATTCTGCAGATACTTATCTTCAGCAATGGAAAGAAGGGGATGCTCCTTTTGTGGAATCATTTCATTTGATTGAATCTTCTTTATTTGAATCTACTGAAGAGCGCAGATTAGCTTTATTGGATAAATCTTTAGATGTTATTCTTAACGGCACTTATGAAAACATGCTCCATTATGCTCATTCTTTGAAATCTCCCATGACCATGTTACACATGCTGGGTATAATCCTTCCTATTTTAGGTTTAGTAATCCTGCCTTTGGTGGTAAGCTTTATGAGCGGAGGAGAAGGTTCAGAACCGCTGAATATGGCTATTTATATTTCTGTATTGTATAATCTTAGTCTGCCGATTGGGGTTTATTATTTAGGACGCATAATTTTATCAAAAAGGCCTGCGGGTTATGGAGCAGTAGATATTGGCGAACAACCGGGCTTAAAACGGTTCAGGAATGTTAATATTCCTATAGGAAAAAAAGTGATTATCAGCGTTAATCCTCTTTATTTTAGTATTGTGGTCTTTATTGTAGCAATGTTAATGGGGTTCAGCCCTTTAATTATGCATTCCTTACGGGTGCCTGATTTTTCTTTTGATGGAGAAGGAAATCTAAAAATGTTGGATTATGTTTGTCCTCCTGAAAAAGGGGCAGAATGTGATGAAGCAGATAAACTAGGCCCTTATGGAATTGGTGCGTCTATTCTTTCTTTAGTTGCAATTGCCGGCTTAGGCTGTTCCTTAGGTTTATATTTCTCTTTGCGTTCCCAGAATGTAATTAAAATTAGGGAAAAAACTAAAGAATTGGAAGATGAATTTTCTTCTGCATTATTCCAATTAGGCAACCGCTTAGGGGATGGGCTTCCGGCAGAAATAGCTTTTGCTAAAGTTAGTGAAACTATGCGGGGAACTGTTTCCGGCGATTTTTTTAATTTAACGGAGCGAAATATAACTAAATTAGGTATGGGTATGGAACAGGCTCTTTTTGATCCAAAAGTTGGTGCATTAGTTAGTTTTCCTTCCAAAGTGATTGAATCTTCTATGAAAGTGCTTATTGAAAGTATTAAGAAAGGGCCGCGGATAGCTGCACAGGCTTTGTTGTCGATGTCCCGGTATATTAAAGAAATTCATCGTGTTGAAGAAAGATTAACTGATTTGATGGCTGAAATTATTTCGGACATGAAAGCACAAATTAAATTTCTTACTCCGGCCATTGCGGGCATTGTGATTGGAATTACGTCTATGATCTCAACCATCTTGACTAAATTAAGTGCACAGCTGAATACTTTTGCTTCCGGCCAACAGGCCGGCGGGTTTGAAGGTATGATGGGCATTTTTGGTATTGGTATTCCTACGTTTTATTTTCAAATTGTAGTCGGTGTTTATATTGTCCAAATTGCCTACATTTTAACCCTTTTAGCGAATGGGATAGAGAATGGTGCTGATAAATTGGGAGAAAGATACTTATTGGGAAAAAATTTAATTAAAAGCACTTTATTGTATTGTTTTATTTCTGGCGTAGTAATTCTCTTGTTTAATTATTTTGCCGGAACGATTATGCAAAAGACTCTTTCGGGAGGATAAATACGTTACCAGTTACTAACCTTCTCCGCTTCCGATCAATAACGCTTTAAAACCTCTTTATTTTAACCAAAACTATTATAAATAACCATTTGATTTTAACTTTCGTTGGGAGTGTAGCTCAGACTGGGACGTGAAAAGCAGAACTTTCTGAGAAATTCGCTGTTCGCGCAGCAAAGAGCACTACGCTGAAGACGTAGGTGTCCAGGGTATTTGTTTCCTAACGGAAATAAATCTGGAATTCAAATCCCTGCACTCCCACATTTTTCTTATTAGGTTGTAGTCTTTTTGGTTTGTAATCTTTCTAAAATATTTTAAGATTATTTTATCCTGTTTTTATAGTCTTTTAATCCATTTTTTTAATCGCTTTTTAGATTATTTTTTTCGTTTTTTCTCTTATTTCCGGCTATTTTTATCGCTTTTTTGTGCTATTTTCTCGTCTTTAAAAGTTAAATTTATATAGTCTAACTGTTTTATTAATATCTATGAATAATAAAAAAAGAGCAGTAGGTAGAATGAATTCAAAAAAAAGCAATTCAGAATTCCAGCATGGATCTTTCTGGGTTCTGTTAGCTATCGTTCTTTTCTTAACAGTATTAACGGTTTTTAAATCTATCGAACAATCTGATCTAACCGGGCATGCCACCATCCAAACTATTTCTTTTATGAAAAGCGGGCAGGAATTACATTTTGAGGTAAGCGATATTGATGGAGTAAGAGAAATTACTATTCAATTGACCGAAGATGTAACCGATAGCAAAATTCTTTTTAAAGAAGACGATACCATCGAATTTACCGGCAATTATTATTCTAAATTTGTTATTTCTTCAGTCGATAAAGAAAAGTATGGGGGGATGAAATTTCTTCTTAAAATCAAAGAAAAGGATATATTAGCAAAAGGCATCGCCATTTATGACGTACGTTTGTACGCTAATGGTCAAGAACTGCCGACCACTTTACTCCCCGCTCAAGAACTGCCGGCTACGTTAGTTAATGCTGCAGAAGGTTATTTATTTTATGAAGCAACCAGCCCAGAAATGGGTGATTTTGTGATTGGAAGAGTTGCTCCAGTCGTTACGGAAATCACGACCAGTACCGGAATAACAGAAGAACCATCTCCTGTTACAGTAACTTTAGCAACTGAAGAAGAACCACTTGGGGTTGGCGAACCTTTAGTAGGAAAAGCAGGAGAACAAGCTCTTCCAGAAGAAAGCGGTTTCTGGGCTAAAATTGTTTCTTTCTTTAGAAATTTGTTTAATTAAATTAGCAGAGTTGAGTTTAATTAGTAAACCAACAAATAAATTAACACAGGCGCGCTGTTAGTTTTTCCGAACGAATGTGAGGACGAGATTTTAATGCAATGTTTGGTGAAGCCGACGAATCTTAAGTAAGCGGGCGGCGTCATTTAAAGGTTAGTGTTGTATCTTAAAAGTGGTGAATAAACCGAAAGGTTTAAATACTTGCGGTTAAAACTAGGTGCAAGGTGAATTAAAATGAATAATAATAATGCTCGATTAGAAGAGATGGTAGAATACCTAGACGTGGAAGTTCCACATTATCTAGAAGATGGGGTTAAGGATGTTAAACCAATAGATGATTTTGAATATGACTTGGGTGAGGGACTTGTTGCAAAAACAAGAGTGTATGAAGTTCAATTAGATTCTGGAAAAAGAGTTTTTGCAGTAGAGGGGGGATTTACTGACTCGATAAAGAATGTATATGGACAGGAACTTCCTGATGCCGAAACAGCAAGCAAAGTTCACCTGTACATGGTTGCGGTTACTATATGTAGATTAAGAGGAGAAGATTTAAAGGAAATTGCTGATTATTTGGAACTTCCAGAACAATTTAGAAGAACCGATTAGACGCCAACCTCTGTTTTATTATTTCTTAAATTTTAATTTGACTAATTTGTAGCCCGCCTGTTTATTGAAACTAACAAATATTAAACTGTTCTAGCAATTTTACAGAATGACCTTAAAAACAAAAAAAATAAAAAAAGAATTAATATCCTCGGCAATTGGCGCAGTAGTATCGGTTGGCATTTTCAACCACAATCCGATTTCCGCAACCTTTGCAACATCTCTGGATTTTAAATTTTTTAACCTCTTGAAAAACGTGCTGTTTCAGTTTTTATCACCTTCTTTTTTTGATTCAGAAAAACATCTATAATTTATAAATGAATCAAATGAAGTATATAAACTTTTTGCTGTTTATCGAGGAAAAAACGTGTTTTTTTAAAATATGTTGGGCTTTCTGGCAGTTAATTTGTAAATTAAATCACAACTTAAATCACAAATAAAAATAAAATTCCGAACAGAACCATAGCTATCCATACGTATCTATTCCAATCCAGAATTTTCTTACCGTCAAAATTAAAGAAAGGAATCATGTTAAATAAGCCTAACCACAGATTGATAATGAAGCCAGTCTGCCAGACGAAATTAAAGGTTGGAATGGCAAAACTTAATCCGAAAAACAGCAGTGCTAAGACATAATTGGTAATGGGACCAGCAAAACTAATCAAACCATTTTCTTTTCTGGTAATCATTCCGAAAATCATTACTGCTCCTGGGGCGGCAAAAAGGAATCCTATCACTAAAGCCAGACCTAGAGCCAAGTATAACATCTGATCTATAGCTCGAAATTCAGCAACACAACCATAGCGTTGAGCAACGAATTTATGAGCTAATTCATGTAATAAAAAGCCTAATCCGGCGGTAAATAAAGAGATTAAAAATAACTTTAAAAACTGCGTTGAGAATAATTCCGCAAGGTTTCCCCTAAAGAGGCTGATTCCTCCAAAAATTAAGGCAAAAGCTAAAGATAAAATGATCCAAGCTTTGGAAATATCTATTAGTTCAGTACGCGAAGTTTTAATACCCCTAATTTTGATGTTTTTATTCATTTGCCCTCTTCTGTCCGGTTTTCTTTGTTCTCTTCTTTTTCCTCGTCTTCTAGTAATTCTTTACTTTTTTCCAGAAATTGTTTTAATTGCTGTGCTTCTTCAACTTTTACTAATAGATTTAAGTCCGCAAAATTTTCCTGGGCGCAGTCCGCACAATAGTAATCAGACGTATCTTTAATTTTGTATACCGCTTCTGAATCACAAAATATGCACTTTTTAGTCATTGTTACTCTTAAAAGAAAAGACTATTTAAAAAGCTTTTTCTATCTGGAGTTTATTAAATGAAGAACCATACCTTTAAGAGCCGCTTTAGTACTCAAGTAAATTACTGGTTTTTTAGCAAGTAATCTTTAATTTCATTAATCTCGCGTTCAGAAATAGCTGCCCCATTATATTTTACGGTCCACAAGATTGAATCAACTAGAATTTCATCCCCTTTTTTTAATTCCGGAACATAATCATCTAGAATCCCCATTTTATAAGCAAGGCCAACTAATTCTGTAGAACGAATAATTTTTATTTTGTTAAGTTGGGCGCTGAATTGGTCCATTTTTGCAATATCTACCATTACTTGTTTTTGAAATCTTTTTTCCAACAGTCTTTTCATGTCCCGGTTATTTTCAATGAATAAGCGCAGAGTCCTTTCATCCATAACCACAGCATCTGCGCCGATGTCTAAAGCACAGGCAACCGATTCAACTTCCCCTTCTTGAATGATTTCTAAATTTTTATTATTAATTTTAAATGAGCTATTGGCTAAATCAATTAGTTCAGCTACCTTTTTTTGAGGAACATTATTATATAGTTCTAAAGTGCCGTCTTTAATCAGTTTTAAAGTTTGTAATGCTTCAAATTCAAAGCGTTTGATTTCTAATGGGCGGGTAATCAGTTCTTGCTTCACTGCCGGAGTGATATAAAATTTGCCCCCAAATTTATTTTTTAAAAGAGGTAAAATCCAAATCAACCTAGACATAACTAAAGTGATGATCGGTCCCGTATCAAAAAACAAAGCTTTAATCTTTTTTTCTTCCATTATTCACACTTATTTATTTTACCCCAAATATTTTCATAGCCGTTTGCACTCTGGTTTTTGCTGAAATTTTTTCCAACTGCTGTTCAAAAGAGGTGGTTTTTCCCACATAACTCTGTAAATCCCAGTTAGACAAGCCCATCAATCCGGCAGCCTGCCCGATAGATAATCCTTTTTCCAATAAAATCGCGCTTTTTTTTATTCTGGCGGCATGCAAAACATCCTGCAAGTGAACTTTTATTTTAGCATTGCTTTTTTTGATAATTTGAAATAAATTTTTAATGCTTTGATTATAATTTCCTAAATTCCTTTCTTCCAGGTTTTGCTTAGCTGTTTTTAGTTTATTCAGCAGTTCTTGGTAATCTTTTTCTGGCAGAGAAGTTACAATTTTGTAAAGGGAATAAACCAGGACGGTAATAGAAATTAAATCTAAATTTTTATGTAAAGCAACATCCTCAATGCCCTGGTTGCTTATTTCTTTTAGTTCTTCAACGTCTTTTTCTTCTCTTTGTTCCAGGATTGCGATGGTCCTGCTGAGAATATCAAGAATCTCTTTTTTAATCTCCACATCCATAAGCTGGAAGAAAGCATTTTACTTTATTAAAGTTTTGTTGGGAAGCTTTATCTTTCTAGCATTTACAGAAAAATTTAATATTAAGAATAGGGTAATTAATAACTTCATTCTTTTTATTTAATAGTTCCTAGATAATCTGTCGATGGCTTTTCTAATCTCTTTATATTCTAAACTAGGGTTCTTAATAAAAAACGGGCCTCTTCCATTACTAGCTATATTTCTCCTAGGTTTTAAACTTAAATCAACAACGGCAGAGTTCTTAATTGGTTGCTTTTTTGGTTTATTCATTTGTTTTTCCATCATAGGCAACATTTTACTTAACAAGCTCTTCTAGTTCGGAAGGCAATTGCTCTAATTCTGAAATTTTTTCTAATTTTAAACTTTTTTTTTCATCAACATCTGCAAGAGTCAAGCTTTCCAAGGATTTTTCATAGCCATAACCGATCGAACCAGGAAAAATAGAATATTGTTGGTTTTTTTTGCTGAGCCAAAAGCTTGCTGCAAAAGCCACTTCTTTTGGTTGAAGAAAGGCGATATACTCGGGGAGCTTTTGGTGTCCGTACTCTTTCTTATACTTTTTAGGCCAAGTAACTTTGTAAATTCCTGCTTCCATCTCCTGCAAGAAGAATTCGTGATTAATAAATCTTTCCAGAATGTTTTTAAATTAAACAGAAAATACATCCATTAAATGGGCCTGTAGTATAATGGTAGAATAGACCCTTGGCTTTTAACTAAAAACAAAAAGGGTCAGACTCGGGTTCGACGGCAATTTAATTGTACGAAAATCCCGACAGGTCCATATTTTACCCTATTTATTTTTTAGTCGTTTTTCTAAGCTAATTCAATTTCTAAACTAACCTAAAATAAAATTATCTTCTAATCCGTTTCTTGATTTTTTGCATCTTGGCTTTAACTGCTTTCTTAACCCTTTTAAAATTTTTATTACAGCCAATTCCAGACCTTTTTAAGGCTGCTTCCAGATACTTCTTCCCGGTCTTAACAAATTCCCGGCTTAATTTCTCCGAATCAGCGACTAGTTCATTGGCTAATTTCAAGCTTTCTTTCTCAGAAAGGTTTAGGTCTTTTTTAACTTTTGAAGCAATTTTTTTGGCTTCCGCCAGGCTTAATAATCCCAGCCCAAATCCGGTCTTAATTATTTTTTTAACTGTTTTTTCCATTATTCTCAAACCTCACTTTTTTTATTCTAGAACTGAAAATAAAATAAATTAATATGACCAAAGCAGCTGCCAGCAGAAACAAACCCAAGGGAATTCCATACAGCACCATTTGCTCTTCCCTATACAGCAAAATCGCGGAAGCGACAATCAGCATGGAAACAATTAAACCAATATTCTTTCGGCGCTGAACATATTCCATTTCCTGTTCAATTTCCCGCAATTGAGAAAGGTTTAGTTCCTGCGGCGGTTCCGGCTTCTCCAGCCGTTCAATTATCTTGGCAATATGTTCCGGAAGTTCAATCAATAACTCTTTTTTGGTCCATAAAGCTTTAGTCACGCTGCGGACAAGTTTAGTGGGAGATAATTTTTCCTGCAAATAATCTTTGGCAAAGAGGTCTAAACCGGAAGCAACCTTAAATTCAGGATCCAGTTTTAAGGCTAATCCCTCTGCCTGATAAATGGCTTTAGCTACCAGCACATGATTGGCATCAAAAACTACATTGTACTTGGCTCCTAATCCAATAACCTGATAAAATGCTTGGGCAAAACTTTTCTCTTCAATGGTGGTGCTGTATGCTTCCCCCAAAATTTTAAGCGCTTCCTCCCGGAAAGCAGGCAAATTAGCTTTGCTGATATCCCTGGCCAGAGAAATGATTAGGTCCATACTTTTAGTAATATTTTTTTCATTAACTGAAATAATAAATCCAATTACCTTTCTGCGGTCGCTAGCGCTCAATTCCCCCACAATTCCATAATCTAAGTATGCCAACTGGCCATTGCGCTGAACTAAAATGTTGGCCGGATGGGGGTCGGCATGAAATAAGCCGTGCAGTAAAGCCTGCTCCAGGATTGACATGAAATAAGTCTGAACGATTTTCTTGCGGTTTAAATGGTATTTTTCAATTACTGCTAAGTTATCTATTTTAACTCCGTCAATAAATTCTAAGGTTAAAACTCGTTTGGTAGAAAATTTGGTATAAACGCGGGGAATTTTAACCCCTATATTATTCCGGCAGGCTTCTTTCAGGCGCAGGGCATTCTTAGCTTCCAATTCAAAATTTAATTCTTTTCTGGTCCATAAGGCAAATTCTATCACCACATCTACCGGATGATAGTTTTTGATGTGGTTGAAATGGCGCTCTAATGATTGGGCAATGTGAAATAATACATCTAAATCAGCATCAATTATTTTTTTAATATTTGGCCGCTGTACTTTTACCGCCACTACTGCTCCTGATTTTAAAACCGCTTTATGGACTTGAGCCATCGAGGCGGTTGCTAACGGCTTTTTCTCAAATTTTTTAAAAAGCTTGTTTAAAGGCTGCCCTAATTCCTCTTCAACAATTTTTTTAACTTTAATGAAAGGAAATGGAGGAATCCGGTCTTGCAACTTCTCAAATTCCTGAGAATATTCTTTAGGCACTAAATCCGGGCGCAAGGATAAAAGCTGGCCAAATTTGATGAAAGTAGGTCCTAACCTTTCAAAAGATTTTCTGATGGCAATGGCCTGCCTTTCTTTATCGGTTAAGGGAAAATTAAGTTTGATTCTTTTATGAAAAGGAAGATGATAATGCAGTTTAGCTTTAGTAACATAGTAGCCTAATCCTTCTTCAAAGAAGACAGCTACAATTTCCTGCAGCCTATTGATATCTTTAACATAACCCATCTTTAGCCTCTTTTTTAATAGTATATA
>CAZKNU010000005.1:0-23025 GCA_964554235.1 uncultured Methanosarcinales archaeon
ACCAAACATACTAAATCCGATGTGTAAAAAGAGGTACAAAGTAGATGTAGATAGGTGTAATTTTAATACTTTTTTAAGCAAGAAAAGGCACTTAAGTAAGAAAGGGCAAGTTACTATTTTTATTATTTTAGGTATTTTATTGCTGCTGGCTTTATTATTAATTGTTCTTATGAAAAAAGAGATTGTTACCTTTAAACCGGAAGAAATTATTCCAACTGAAAAAGGAAAAATTGGAAAATACATTACTGCTTGCATTGAAGAAGTAGGAAACGACGCTCTTTTCAAAATTGGTGTGCAAGGCGGGTATATTGAACTGCCTGCAGAAATTACCAGCAATAAAAACTTACATCTGCAGATTTCCCCTATGAATCTGGTCCCTTATTGGGCTTATGGTCAAACTTTAAGAATCCCTTCTTTAGATGAAATTAAGATTAGAATAGATAATTATTTGGAAGAAAATGTCCGCACTTGTTTGTTTGAAAATGAAGCTTTCCAGGAACAGTATGATTTGATAGAAAAAAGCGAATTAACTGCAGATACAGAAATCGTTCAAAATAAAGTTCTTTTTAATCTGCATTGGGATGTTGAAATTAAAAATAAAGCTGGAGAAGTTATTACCGAAGTAATTAATCACGAAGCAGAATCACCCATTAAATTAAAGCAAGTCTACGAAGTCGCCAGAACTATTGTTGAAAAAGAAATGAGTACATTAAAGCTGGAAGATATTACTCAAGATTTGATTGCTTTAGAGCATCCGGATGTTCCCGTTGCGGGGATGGAAATCCGCTGTGATAAAAAAACTTGGGAGGTAAATAAAGTTAAACAAACCGTCTTAGAATTGTTAAGAATTAATCTTCGGGAATTAAGAATAGCCGGCACCAATTATCTTGACTTTCCCGAAGAATTAACTTATTACCAAAATCATTATATCTGGGATGTTGGAGAAGAGTTTGATTATCCGCAAATAAGCACTAATTTTAATTTTGATGAACGTTATCCCCTGGTTTTTTCAGTAACGCCTTTAGCAGGAGCAACGATGACCAGTTCTCAATTAGGAGGAAGCGGCTTGCTATCTTTCCTCTGTATTCAAACCTGGAAATTTACTTATGATTTGGTTTATCCAGTTTTAGTAAAAGTAAAAGATGAAACTACCGGCTATAATTTTAATACTGCTTTTACAGTTCATTTAACTCGTAATTTACCCGACCGGGGCGAAATTGCTGCCCGGCCTTCTTATTTTATTGCTTCAGATACAAATGAAGAGTTTTGTAGGGTCAGAGAAATCCCTATGAATGTATATGCCTATGAATTAGTTGAAAATGAAAAGACTGGCGTTTATAATCGTGAACCTTTGGAAAAAGTAGATACCAATTTTATTTGCTTAAAATATAAATGTGAAATGGGGCAGACCCAATACGGTTTTATGGGATTAGGGGATGCAGCAGCTTATACGATGAATTTCCCTTATTGTATTGGCGGGATTTTACGCGGGGAGAAAGCAGGGTATAAAGAAGGTTGGGAAAGAGTAGTAACTACTGCTGGCAAGACTATAGAATTAAATTTAGTTCCCACTTTTGATTTGCCGGTAAATAAAATCAAAATTATAAAGCACGAATTTACCGACCAAAACCATATCGGTCCGGCAAAGGAGTTAGGCGCTACAGAAGTAGCTTTGCTGAAATTTACTTTTAAGAAAAAAGATGATCCTGCTAGCCTTCCTTTCCATGAAGTTAGGGTCACTAAATCTAAAACCGTTGACGAGCAAGTCGCCGAAGAAGAAAAAGTTAAACTATTAGCTAAGGCAGACTTTACTTATGATTTAGAAATTACCGTTTTAGATGAAGAAACTTTTGTCGGCGGTTACAAAGGTTCTTGGACAGTACCTTGGAATGAATTGGTTAATGCCGACGAAATTGTTTTCCATATTGCCAGCCGCGATAAAGCTAGTGAAGAAAAAATGTTTGAACTAATGTTAAGTTTAGGAGAATTTAGTAAATATGTACCTGCTCCGGAAATAAAAACCCGAAAGTAAAATGGGAAAGTAACAAAACTATGGAAGCAATAAAAAAAATAGACAACAATAAAAAAATAGGAAAAAAGGTATTTACCCAAGCGTTAACCATATTAGTTTTAGTTCTGTTCATAAATCTTCCCGTAGTCAGCGCCTTAGAAATTTCTAATGTAAGAGTAGAAGATCTTTCCGAATCCACAGCAGTAATAAAATGGGATACTGACGAAGCCGCAGACAGTTTCTTGAATTATGGAACAGATAAAGAACAATTAAAAACGACTGGTGACGCTAGTCAAGTTACTGAGCATAAGCTTTCTTTAAGCAATCTTATTGCCCAGACTGCTTATTATTTTAGCGTAAAAAGCAATAGCGTAGTCAGCGATAATTCTGGAAATTTATATTCTTTTTCTACCCTTGCACTGGATACCCTCGCTCCAGAGTTAGTTGTAGAAATTCCAACCACCATCCAAGGAAATAGATTAATTCTTACCGGCAGCACCGAAGTTGGTGCAACGGTCAATCTATATGTAGATGGTTTATTGACTTCAAGCACTATCGCTGAATCAAAATTAGCTACCGAAAAAACCGAGTCTGCAGAAAATTTAGATGGGGTGTTTAGTTTTTCTGATGTTGCTCTTATCAACAACAAACCCAGTGCGATTAAAATAGAAGCAGTTGATGCTGCTGGAAACAAAGCGGCTGTAGAAGGATCAGTATTTGCTGACACCAGCAAGCCGCAATTAACTTTAGAACCTTTGCCCGAAATACTTTCTGTAAATCGCTTTGAGTTAAAGGGCAGTTTTTCTGAAGATTGTTCTTTTGAGATTTTTGTCAATGAAAAATCTGAAGTTAAAGAAGAAGGAAAAACTATCCAAACGGAAGTTAGTTTGGAAGAAGGAAAAAACCTTATTAAAATTGTTTTTAAAGACGCTGCCGGTTGGGAAACGGTAATGGAAAAAACAGTTATCTCTGACACCCGCCCGCCTACAGTTAGTTTTGATTTTGCTAAAGGTAAAGAATATTATCAAGGCCGGGCAAAAACAGATATCGGCGGGGAAACAGAAGCAGGAGCAACCGTTTATCTATTTGTTTACCGGCCGATGGGTTATGATTTTTTACCTAAATTTGATAAAGCTTGGGAAACAGTTACTGCCAATGAAAAAGGAGAATTTGTATTCTTAGACATAAATCTAGAAAGCCAGCCGATTCAGTTAGAAAATTTGGCGCCAAAAGAAGTGCCCTCAGGATTACAGCAGGAAACTATTTTTAAAACCGAATCAATTTCAACTAAAGATAAGTTTACCTACTATGTTTATGTTATTGCTGAAGATAAAAGCGGCAAGTCCGCGCATCAAAAAAAGATTGTAACTATCAATACCTGTTACTCTGCAGATTCAGATTTTAATGTTAATTCCTTATTTCAATTTCAAGCGCCTTTGCGTTTAAATCCTACTTTGTTAGATGAAGGCCGGGAAACCTTTACGGCCGCATTTAATTTTACTTACCGGGGAAAAGGCGTTTCTTTAATTGGCGAGGAAGCTTTTAAGATTCAAAGTGTTCAATTTGAATTGGCTTGCACGCAAGGGATGATGGATGATGAAGGATCCAGATTAGGATGTAATATTTTCCCGCGTGCTCCCCGGAAGACTCCTAACGGCGATTTAACGGCCTGGTATTTATCTGATAATCTTTATAGTGCAGAGAAATTTAGTGATGCCAAAGAAGAGTTTTGGAACGAATTCAAAAAAAGGCGGATTGTTTTCCCATTAAAAATTAAAATAGCTTATCGGGAAAATTTAGGTGGTGGAAAATGGAGTGAAACAAAAACCCAAACTTCCTGTCACGATTTAACCTATTTGGTTGATATTCCCGTCGAAAGCGAGAAAATGATTCCAGACTTCCTTGCCGAAGAAGGTTTGGATGCAGTAGAATGGACCATCGACAAGATCGATACAGTTTTACCTTATCTTGAAAAAGCAATTTTAGTTGTAGGTATCGGTTGGGTAGTTTCCTTTTTAGGGCGGATGGTTACCCGTTATTCTAGGATGGTTGCTTCTAAATTAGAAGTTTATTTTACCAAAAGTAATTCTGACAAAGAAAAATGTCCGGCCGATCAAGAAAAATATTATTTGGAAAGCACGATTAAACATTGGATGGAATTAGAAAGTAAAGCTGGCGGAGAATTTAGCGCCGTAGGGCTGCGTGAAGATTGGCGGGATCTGGAAAAATCGCTGGATAATTTATGTCCCATGACCGCTAATTTATGGAAAGCAGAAGCAGTTTTAGATCAAACTTATCGCTGGACTGGTGATCGGATCTTGTGTAGGGCGGTTCCAGCAGGATGGACTTCAACCAAAGAAAAGCATGAAGTTGATACAGTCATCATGGAGCAGAATCAATGCACCGCTTCTAGCCGAGGAGTGCCTTTACAGGAGATAGAGGATTGTGGCACATTAATCAAAGAAAATGAAAATATTGCTCAAAGAAATGAGAAAGCGGCAAGTTTAATCAAAGGCGGTTCTTTTACTTGTTATCAAAACAATAATTTCTTATATACGGTTAATCCCGCAGATCAGGAATCAGCCTTAAGCGGAGAAGGAAGAGTTTTAAAATTAGAATTAGTGCATGATTTTGGTTTAACTCTAAAACAAGCAGAGCTATATGCCGGACAGGGGAATTTACTTGCCTATCAGCCCAGGAATTCTGACCAATTTATTATTGCTCAAGATAAAACCTGTAAAGATGCCTGTGAAAATAGACGAAAACCAGGATATCGCGCGTATGTAGAAAGAGGTGTGCAAAATCTGGATAGCCAAGGAAAATCTGGTTCCTATGGTTGTTTCCGAGAAGCTAGAGATATTAAATCCGGAAAAGATATACTTATTGGGGCAACCCCTAGCGATTTAGTAACTACTAAACAATTTTCGGCCGGTTATACTAAAGACTGTTTTGTTGATTTAGAATTAAAAGGGACAGAACATGTTCAGAAAGCCGCTGATTCAACAACGGGAATGCTGCAATGTGTCTGCACTCTTGACGAAAAGGAAACGGGAAAGTATGTCGGTGTGCGTGAAGCTATGAAAGAAACAGCAGAAGGTATTTCCGAGGATTGGATTTACCAACAGGACCAAGTTTTTGTTAGCTCTAATCATCGTTTTGGAACTTATTATCCTGAATGGCGTTATTATTCCGGCCGAGATTTCTCTTCTGCTTTCGGTGCAGATGCTCTTCCGGATTATTTAAGTGCAACTAAACAAGTTGCTACGGTAAGCCCCAATACTCAATTCTTAGGAGCTTATCAAACTATCTGCCTTGCCAGAATCCGTGCTCAGTTAATAACTTTAAAAAGTATTTTAGAAGGATTAAGAAATTGTATTAAAGAAGCTAAAGTTACCGGAATCAGAGATGCGGGCGTATGTAAAACTATTTTTACTCAGCAAGTCTGTGGATTAGTCTATAAAGCTATTGCTTATTTCTTCAGCGGATGTAGTCCATTTAATGTTGATGATTCCGAAAAAGATGCTTTAGGCGGGGTAGGTGCAATTAGTGAAGCAACTTTTGGCTCCATTGGAGAAGCTATGCAATCTTCAATAGATGACGTTAAACGAGATTATGGTAATGCTAAATTAAATCAATATTTTGCCGCCGGCGCCCAAGGATTTACCGAATCAATGTGCTTAGCTGCATTTGGTTATGACTGGCCTTTAGGAGCAGATTTCATTCTGGATGCGGCTTACTCCATTCCCGGAAAAAGCAGTGTATTAGTGACTCCGGCTCATCGGGAACTGTCTACATTTAATCCAACGACCGGCAATGCGGTCTATAATTATGAAATTGGAGCAATGATCCTGCCGGGCTGTAATATCCGCAGTTATAACGTTTACCTAAAATGCGTGGGGCCGGAAGATGACCCCAATAAAATCCAATGCGGCAAGCAAGGTTGCGATTGTTTGCATGCACAGGAAGAATCTGTTTATAAAAATGAACGAGTCCAACCTCTCAACGGCGGAAGGTCCTTCAATGCTTTGCAGCAGAACCAATTTTTTAGTGTACCTATTCCTTCACCGCAGAAAGTTGATACTCATTTCCGTTATGATCACGTTGTGGTTGAATTAAAACTTGATCCATCGGAGAAAGGCAATGAAGATAAATGTTTTGAGGCTGGTTTTGAAGATGGCATGTTTTATTATCCTATCCTGGATGTTTCTCCTCCGGGGGTGGGCGTCTGCCAAGTGCAATTAAATGGGCAATATTTCTGCCCAGAATTTGTAAAAATGTTTGGCAGTGGGCAGGGAGCTTACTTACAAGAACCTTATATCGAATGTTATGATAGCGACAGCCAAACTTGGAAAAGATGTGATACGCCCAATCTTTATACCAAAGGAAAAGAAATCAAAGTAAGAGCAAATACGGTTACCGACGGAGGAAAATATTGCCTGCGCTTCAGCACTTCCGGGCTTAGCAGCGCTTTTGGTTCTGCTCAAGAAATGCAAACTGGAGTAATGCAGCAGTTGCCGGTTGGTGTTGCCGGCTCATTTAAGCCCGAATTTTTTGTTGATACCGTGCGCCCGGAAATGTTTACGGGTGCCGTAACTACGATAGTTCTTTCTGGAGGAAACAAAGGCTGTGAAAGCAATTTACAATTTTCCGGCGCCCTTTCCGGATCTGATACATTAACATTTAAATATCAAGTTCAGGGAGATAAATACCGCGTCTTTATTCAAAATGCTGGAGTAGAAGTAAACAGCCCTTACACTATTGATGGCGCCACTTTAAAGAAAAACGGCAACGATTTGCTTATTTCTGCAGAAGTTCGGGCTGCTCAGTTTAGATACCAGGGATTTGGGTTCAGCAATATTATCGGTTCCCCCGCAGATGATGGGGAATGTGTATACCAAATAAGATCTGCTGCCGGCACTAAGTACGCTGCTAATACCAAAACGATAACCGTATCTGCAGAATTGTTCCTGGCACCCCTTTCTGGCAATTGTTATAACGCGGTAGAAGCAGTTAAAGCTTCTGGAATAGGATTTTCTAAACATAGGCAAACCATTATTTTGCAATTGGAATCGGTTGTCTCCCAAGCAGCGAGCACCATCCACACTAATTTTGTTAAAAAGAATTATGCAGCAGTTATCAGCATGACTGAAGGAATAATTAATCGGAGAGTAGCTGATTTAGAAGACGCTATTGCAATTTATTATCACGTAGCTACTTATATTGTGCAAGGCAAGGATGCTAAAACGGGATGGAAAGATGCTGTTGGCGCAGATGTTTGTCATTTGGTAACTTTATTTAAGACTAGAGATAAGGGCAAACTGCCGGTATATCCTGATGAAATTAAAAACAGTGCTGAGTTCCAAAAAATTGACCAATATCTTTCCGAGATAAATACAGCGGGTCGGTGCGGAGTGGTTTGGTCTTAAGATCAAAATTAAAATAAAATTAATTTAAAATTAAAATAACAAATAAACTAAAGATAATAAAAAAATAGAAAGGCAATAAATTATGAATAACAGCATGAATAAAAAAGGTGGGTTGGCTATCGGAATTTTAATTGTATTAATCGCTATAGTTGCAACCAGCGCTTTAATCTTATTTTTAGTTAAATTCGGTTTGATTAATGTTAAGGAAGATGTTTCTCCTGAACCAGTATTGAATACCGAATTTCTGCCTTTAGGCAGGAGCGGTTATTTAGCCATTAAAGATTTCCAATTTTGTAATTCAGTTAATCAAGATTATGCCTGTTTAATTCCCAAAAGCGGTTTTCTTCCTGGGGAAGAAGTGCATTTTCTGTTTGTAATTGAAAGCAGCACTTATAATGGTGAAATAATGCTTTTAGAGAATTATCGCATTAAAGATCCGGCCGGACAGGTTATTTTAGATGTTGACCAAAAAGACAATTTTCAGTTTGACATTAAAAGCGGAGAAAAGCAGGAATTAATCGCATTAAAAGATTATTTCTTAACCAGCGTAGATGCACCCGTTGGAGAATATACTTTGGAATTAATCGTTAAAAATCCGTTATTAGATAAACAGATAATTTTAGTTAAAAGTTTTACTGAGGAATAATGGTTAAAAATAATGATAAAAAAATATTGGTTAAAAATAACGAAAAAATAATGATCGGAATTATTGGTTAAAAAATAACTAAAACTAAAGAAATAATAAAAATAAATTAAAATAAAATAATAATTAAAGAATAACAAAATAATAATTAAATAACTAAAACTAAAGAAATAATAAAAATAAATTAAAATAAAATAATAATTAAAAAAATGTTAATCAGAAAAAAAAGCTTGTTTGCACCTTTGTTTGTATTCTTGATTATGTTTATTTTCTTAGCCAGCAGCACAATTGCAGAAACGTATTATTTTATTGCTCCCGAGCCTAATTGTAATTATAACCGGGTGTTGGCCGAGCCGAGTGTGCTGGTATTGCATGAAACTTATGCGCCTCACGACCAAAGCCAATGGTATGTTGATTTTACTTTAGAACGGGTTGCTTACCGGAATCAAAATGATCCTCAGCCCAGCAGTATTGTTACTGATAGGGAAACGGCTTCGGCAATTAATTCATTTACCAGTCCGGAAAGAAAAGCATCTACACATATGGTGGTAAGCAGGAAAGGAGATATTTTTTTAGCCATGAATTCGCAACGGGAATTATTGATTGATAAACAAACCCGGTGTATTCATGCGGTCAGCGGAAATGAATTTTTTGGAGTGGAATTTGCCAGCCATGGGGAATTGTCTGAGGAACAAAAAAATTCTTTGAACCAAGCCATGAATATTTTTATGACGGCCGGAGTTACTAAATTTATTACCCATAAACAAGTTACGGAAGCATTTAAAGTAGCTAGCGGCCACGGAGATGGTGAACCGGTAAGAGCAGCAATGATGAACACAGGCTTTAGCAGTTATTTAGTTGAAACTTCTAAAGTTGCAGAATTAGCTCCCAGCAATGTAGCTCCGGTAGTTACGCCTGGTACTGCTTCCGCAAAAGTAATTGCTAAGCCTAAAGCGCAGCCCGTTTTAGAAGGTACAACCATTGAAACTTCTTTGCCAAGCAGCAGCATCAGCAGTGGCGTTTCTTGTTTAAATACCCAGCAGTGTAATGAAATTGACGATGTTTGGAAGTTATTAGGTAATTTCATCCGCGGATCTAGCGACGTGTGGGACCCGACTATTTTGCCTAAGCAATGGAGAAAATTAGGTGCAGTGCGCCCTTCGGTATCGGTTGGGACTTTAAGCGGTGCCTGTCCGGAAAACATGGCTAACATTGATAATAAATATTGTATTGACAAATGGGAGGACTCAATTTACAATAAAAATAATCCTTCTGAGCAAGCATCTCTTTATTATCCGGCAAAAACTTCGCAGGCAAACCTGTTGTACAATGCCTGGAAGAATGGATACACGGGCGCGAAAACCAGAACAAAGTATGAATTAAGCAGAATAAATCAGAATTATCTTCAAATGCCTGAACGCGGTGCAGAAATGAATGATGGGTTTGCACCTTTAGCCGTATCCAAGCAAGGTGTTATTCCAAATATGTATGCATCTCAAGAAATTGCTGCCTTGGCCTGCACAAATGCAGGAAAAAGATTATGCACGGAAGAAGAATGGGTTAAGGCCTGCCAAGGTCCGTCAGCAACCCAATATCCTTACGGAAATGAGTATGTGGCAGAAAAATGCAATACTAACCGGGCAGGAAAATATCCCCCCAGCATTGTTGGATGGGATAAAGTTATTCTTGCAGACGATTATGATCCATCTGATCCCAGAAACGGAAAAGCAGCCGTTGATATTGCTGGTGTTAAAGAAACCGGTTCTTTTTCAGAATGTTCAAATGCTTATGGCGTTTATGATATGGTTGGAAACCTTGCTGAAGCCGTGTCCACCCTTTCTTCCGGTGGCGGAGCTTTGTTTAAAGGGTCTGCTTTTATGCGCGGCGGCAATAATCTAAATTGCAACAACAACATCGGGGCGCATTCCACTACTTATACTGATTTCTCTTTCGGTTTTAGGTGCTGTGCAGATTTCACCGGTCTAAAAGCAGAAGCCCAGCTTTCTAGCTCAAACGCAGCCGCTAAGAAATTATATCAGGATCTTCTGCCAAAAATAAATAATGTTAATTTGGTAAAAGCCATGGTAGCAAATGCTATGGACGAATCAGTATTAAATCCTGAAAGCGCCGGTGATTGCAGTCAAGACCTTCCCAATGGAGGCCTTCCTATTTCCAGCAAAGGCACTTGCTGTTCATTCGGCTTGTGGCAGTATAATATCTGCGGGGGATTGGGTTCAGTGTTTTTAACCGAGAATGGTTCTCCTGCAACTAACGAAGGAAAATTAGCCGTTCTTTATGATTACAGCAAGCAGGTTAATTTTATGGTGAAATATTTAACTGTAATTAATCAAAAATATGCACAGGAAATTACTGCCCAAAAATCAGTAGACGAATGGGTGTCTTGGTTTGTCACAAATATAGAACGGCCAAAAAATCCGCAAAAAGAAATTAATGACCGGCAGAAGATTGCTCAAGAATTTGAAGCAGCAGGAGTATTCAGTTAAGAAATTATTCAAAGTTAAGAAAAAGTTAAGAATTTATACCAAAGGACATAAATTTTCGAAGAAAATTTAAGCCCTTTGTATATGCTCGGAAACAAAGTTTCCGGCACGCCAGAAACACATAGTTTCTGTGCGTACAAAAGGCACAAAATTCCGTTCGGAATTTTGAGTCTTTTGGTATATTCAAAAATGTCCTCAATAAAACGAATCAAAGCCAGGGAAATTCTGGACAGCCGGGGCAACCCGACGGTTGAAGTAGAATTAACTACCGAAAAGACCTGTCAAACTGCATCAGTTCCTTCCGGCAGGTCTACCGGCACGCATGAAGCTTTAGAGTTAAGAGATGGAACAAAACGATTTCTGGGCAAAGGGGCAAGTAAAGCTGTCCACAATGTTGAAAGAAAAATTGCTCCCGTGCTTAAACAAGTTGAATGCACCAGCCAGGAAAAAATAGATTATTTAATGATTAAAAAAGACGGCACGGACAATAAAAGTAAATTGGGCGCAAATGCTATTTTAGGTGTTTCTTTAGCTTGTGCGCGGGCGGCAGCAGCAGAAAAAAAAGTTTATTTATTTCAATATCTCAATCAATTATTGCCTTTAAAAAAAATCTCTTTGCCTAGGCCTTTTTTTAATGTCATTAATGGCGGCAAGCATGCCGGCAATGAATTGGCTTTTCAGGAATTCATGATTGCTCCACAGGCAAAATCATTTAAAGAAGCCTTGCAGATTGGCAGTGAAGTTTATCATGTGCTAAAAGAGGTTATTAAAAAAAAATACGGGAAGAGTGCAATTAATGTTGGTGACGAAGGCGGATTTGCTCCTCCCATCAAGAAAGCAGAAGAGGCTTTAGAATTAATCAGGACGGCCATTAAAAAAGCTGGCTATTCTGGTAAAGTAGATTTAGCCTTGGATTGTGCAGCTTCTAGTTTTTACCGAGATGGCTATTATCACCTGCATAAAAAAATGAATAAAGATAACTTATTAGATTATTATTTACAATTAATCAAAAAATATTCTTTAATCTCTATTGAAGATCCTTTTGAGCAGGAAGATTTTATTAGTTTTGCAGAATTGCGCAGAAGAAGTAAAATCCAGATTGTCGGCGATGATTTAACGGCGACTAATGTTGAGCGGATTGAAGAAGCCATCAAAGAGGAAAGCTGCAATTGCTTGCTGCTGAAAGTCAATCAGATTGGAACTTTAAGCGAAGCATTGGATGCAGTTAGGTTAGCTTATAAAAATGGCTGGAAAGTGATGGTTTCTCACCGCAGCGGGGAAACGGAAGATACTTTTGTTGCGGATTTGTCTGCAGGCATCGGCTGCGGGATGATTAAAGCCGGAGCCCCCTGCCGGGGTGAAAGAACAGCAAAGTATAATCAGTTGTTAAGGATTGAAGAAATATTGGGTAAGTGAAAACTCTTAAGTAAAAAAATAAAAACTCTTTTTTCTTATTCTGTGTATTCCTTATTTCGTAGCACTTTTGTGTATTTCATTCCTTAGTATTTCTACATATTCCTTATTCCATAGCATATTTGACTATTAACGGCCAAATTAATGTTGCATCACCATGCACTTCTACAAAAGATCCGCGGGGGTCCATTTTTCTCCAAGATTTTCCTTCTTCATAGGTGCATCCAGATAAGTGGCCCAAATCCGCATAGTCAGGACAGATTCTTGTTCCATACGAGAATGGCCGCTCAACTAAATTTAATGATGTTCTGTTCTTAGCGAGTTCAATCAAAGGCCCAACATTCTGAGTCCAATTTCTTGGAACTCCGCCGCCGACGGTAAATATGCCTGTTTTCTTAGATACCTGAACTACATCTATCAGTTTTTGGTCATCAGGCTCAAGATCAATTTTTACGGGTGATTTACCTTCAGCTTTCTGTTTTAGATTGTAAGTAAACACGTCGTTTCCTAATTCCGAGTCCCAGAATGCCGGCACAAATACGGGAATGTTTTTTTCATATGCGGATTTTAATATGCCTCTTTCGTTGGGATAGTGTTCTGCTAAATATTTTCCGATTTCTCTGTGCAATTCACTTGGAGCGATAACTCTATCGCGAGGCAATGAGTCTAATACGGCGCCCATTACTTTGTCAATATGATCAAAATTTGTTTCGGGTTCATAGGTATCAGTAACCCTGTTCAATCCCCTTTGTGCTAAAGTTGTATCATCAATGCCGGGATGATGCTTATAATGCTTTAAGCCCATACTTTCCACCAACCCATGTGCCATCGCCGCGCCCGTAGTTGTATAGGCGTCAACCATTCCTAAATCCATCATATCTACTACGATTAATCCCATTTGTGCAACAGTCATGGCTCCGCTCATAGTAAAAAATTTTGTACACTCTTTGTCAACGACCATTTTTTTGAAATTTTTTGCACCGTCATGCACTTCTCTAGCTAGCCCAGCATATTGATTTAAATTTTCAATGAATTGGGGGATAGTCGTTTTTTTGCCCTTTAACCTTTCCTGTAATGCACACCAAATCAACGGAACGGCATAATTTGGGTCGGTAAACACAGCGTCTGGAAAATACCCATCAATAATTTGTCCCGGTTTTGCTATTCTTTCCTGATTGATAAAAATAGTTCTGGCATCGCTTGCAAAAATATTGTCTTCGTATCTTTCTGGGAATCTCCCTACGACAAGAGCATTTTTAACGTTTAGATACTTTTTAAACAGTCTAAAATCTTCTGAAGAAATTGTAGAGGCCATAAAAGTTGTTTCCATGCTCTTCAATGTGTTTGCCAATGGTGTATCCTTCTTACCATCATAAACTATACACAAAAACTCGTTTTTTTCTATAATTCTATGCAATGTATCGGTTACTTCTCCCAGCATTCTAGCGCCAAAGGAGCATTTACCCATAGCTGTAACTATTTCATCTATTGTATTACATTTTCTTAAGTCCAACAAAGCCAGTTCTTCTAATTTTCTAAGTTTCATTGTTTATTTTCCTCTCTTCACTTATTTATGCTGAAAGTATTGTCCGATAGTATTGTATATTAGCTGGGCAGCATTGTATGCTGTTCTCGAATTCTCATTATTTGGAGCAACTTCAACAATATCTGCACCAATTACTTTTCGTTTTCCAAATAATTTTATTATTAGCTCCAGTCCAAACTCCCACGTAAAACCGCCCGGGACTGGTGTACCTGTTTCTGGCATAATTGAAGAATCAAAACCGTCAACATCGATGGTTAAATAAACTTTATCGGTTTTAATAGAATCTATAATTGTTTTGATTTTAGGGTTAGGGATTGAATTCCCTTTTTTGTCAAATTTAGACCATTCAAAGAAACTGATTGTACCTTTATTTTGTATGGAATATTCCAATTCATCGTCTGAAAATGCCCTCACACCCACCTGTGTTAGATGGTACCCTAATTCGTGTGCACGTCTCATCACACTACAGTGTGCATATTTTCCCCATGGTTTTTTATTAAAATCAGAATCATCGTAGCGGAGATCGGCATGAGCATCTAATTGTACTATAGTTATTCGACGGGAATCTTCTATAGAAGCAATGGCTTCTAATGGTCCGTTAGTTATAGAATGCTCACCACCAATTATTACCTTAAAGGTATGATTTGGAAAGGATTTGTAAGTTTGAGAGACTCTTCTAACCATTTTTTCTGGACTTAATTTATTCAGATTTCTCAAATCATGCCAAGCAATCTTCAAAAACTTGTTTGTATTTGCTTTAATAATTCTGTCATAAAATTCAATTTGCCTATCCAATGATTTTTTGATTAGTTTTGGCGCTTTATCTGAACCTTTACCAAATGAGGATGTCCGATCATAGTTTGCAGCAATTAATATCACATCAGCTTTTGATGGTGTCATATAATTAATTATTGATGATATTTCTTGGCTCATTTGTTTGCTCCGTTAAACCCAGCGGAAGTTTTTGAATAACTTCTTTTAAAAATCTTTTGGTAATTTTTGTGCAAAATTAAAATTTAAACTTTTGGAAATACGTAATTTAGGAAACACAGTGCGACTAAAACAGTTCCAAAGTTCTTTTTTGGTGTGATCTCGTCGGAAATTATTTTAATATTCTTAAGTGCGAACTTTTTAGAATAGCCATTGGTGTAAAGCTCGTTTAAGCTTTCTCGCAGTTGGACTTCGGCCTGTCGCCGATACAAAGGGCTGTTGTATTCACAAACAAGCTCGCCGTATTTTTTGTTTGTTTTTTGTCGTAAAGCCAGCCGAAAATTATCCCTGCAGTGCAGAATTCTCCTTTCCTGCAGGTGGGTGTAACCATTATGTCTCCATCACTGAACCGCGGGTTAATACTTTTGGTCTTTTAATAATCAATCAATTAATATTTAACAAATAAATAAATAAATAAATAAATAAATAAATACCCAATTAATCAATAAAAAACAAAGCCTTTTTTTGAAACAAATAAGGAAATCTTTTTAACCAGCATTTTATTTAGGTCTGTTATGGCGGAAAAATCTTTCTTCGACATCTGTAAACGGCAAGGATATGACCCCCCTCTTTTTCCTAAATTTAAATCTGCTTTGTTTTTTGCTAAAAAATATTTAAGCAATAAAAAAAGGCTTTTTGGGGATACTTTCTTTGACCACAATGTCCGGGTTGCCAGCATTCTTGCAGAGAGCAAAAGTTCTCCGGAAATTGTTCTGGCGGGAATTCTTCACGGCCTGCTGCAATACTGTCCGGAGAACGAAATCAAAGAAGAATTTGGAGAAGATATTTTACAATTAATCCAAGGAGTAGAAGAGATTAAAAAAGTCAAATCCAAAAATATAAAATTGGAAGCAGATGCACTAAGAACGGTTTTGCTTACTACCTTGCGGGATGTCCGGGTAATTTTTATAAAATTAGCTAATAAGTTGGACAATCTTCGCTGTGTTGGCGTTCTTCCCAAAGACGAGCAGAAAAAAATTGCGGAAGAAGTTTTAGAAGTTTATGCCCCTTTAGCTTATAGTTTGGGTTTTGAAAAAATCAAAAACTCTTTGGAAGATTTATCTCTTCAAATTTTAAAACCGCAGAAATACCAAGAAATCGTTAATTTCTTAGAAGACTCGCGTGAAGAAAGAGAATTGCTGGTTGCTGAATCAATAGCTTTACTTAAAGAGATTGCTGCTGGAAAAGTTTTCATCTTAAAAATAAAAGGGCGCCCAAAACACATTTACAGTATTTATAAAAAAATGGTCCAAAGGAAAGTCCCTTTAAATGAGCAGTATGACCTTTTGGGTATGAGGGTAGTTGTTCCCGAAATAAAAGATTGTTATTCTCTGCTGGGGCTGCTGCACGAAAAATTTGAACCGGTTGCTGGAAGATTAAAAGATTATATTGCCAACCCCAAACCTAATTTTTATCGTTCAATTCACACCTGCATAAAATTGCCTGGCGGAAAGGAAATCGAAGTGCAGATTAGGACTCCTGAAATGGATGAATTTGCGGAAGAAGGGCTGGCCGCGCATTGGCGCTATAAGCAGTTAAAGGCAGACCAATTGCAGAAAAAAGTTTCCTGGTTAAAAGAGATTCTGGAATTAAAAAAAGAAAGTGGGAATAAAGAATTCTTGGAAATGGCTAAAGTAGATGTGTTTGGAGACAAAATTTATTGTTACACTCCTAATGGAGATGTAAAAGAATTGCCGCAGGGTGCAACCTTGTTGGATTTTGCTTATCTTATTCATGAAGAGGTTGGCAACCATGCAGTCGGCGGCAGTGTCAATGGGAAATTTGTACCTTTAAAACACCAGTTAGTTTTAGGCGATGTTGTGGAAATAATTACCAATAAAAGCCAGCGCCCCCGGCGGGAATGGATTAAGATTGTTAAATCCGGAAAAGTCCGGCAGAAAATTAGAAGAATATTGAAAGAGCATGAATTGCTGCCGGCATTTCATTTTAAGAAATTCAAGCCTTTAATTAAGGAAGAACAGGGAATTTTAGTTGAAGCGCCTGAATTTCCGGCGGCAGTTTGCGTGTTAGCAAAATGCTGTAATGCTCTTCCTGGCGATTCCATTGTTGGAATTGCCACCAAAAGAAGAGTTATTTCCGTTCATTACTGCGGCTGCCGGGCAGCTCTTAAAGAAGAACAAAGATGGATTTTCGTTAAATGGAAAGAATTGTTTAATCAAAAAATAAAATTTTATGTGCTTGCTAACGAAAGAAGCGGCTTGTTAGCTGATTTATTGAATACTGTTGCTGCTGCCCGATTTGAAGTTAAAGAGGCTAAAGCCAAATTAATTGGCGCAGGGAATGTTGAATGTTCTTTTTTAGTCATTCCCCGGGATTTAGAGCATTTAGTTAGTTTGGTGATTAAGATTAAGAAAGTAAAAGGAGTAAAGAAGATTTATTTTGAGTGAAAAGGGTAAATGGGTCAAACAAGTTATAAAGTTAAGCAAGTTATACTATTTTTATCAAATCAACCACCCTGCAGCTGTATCCCCATTCGTTGTCATACCAGGAAACCAATTTTAAATAATTCTTGCCAATCGCTTCGGTTAATTTTCCGTCGATGATGGAAGAGTGCGGATTTTGGATAATGTCCGTAGAAACTAAATCTTCTTCACTGTATTCTAAAATTCCTTTGTATTTCGTTTCCGCCATTTTTTTCAGTAATGAATTTACTTTTTCTACGGTAATTTCTTTTACCGTTTCAATGTTAAAGTCAGTAACGCTGCCGTCAATTACCGGAACCCTAAAGGCATTGCCTTTAATTTTATTAGCCAGATCGGGAAGAACTTCTATGGTAGCGATGTCTGCTCCGGTAGAGGCAGGAATGATATTCACTGCTGCTGCGCGGCATCTTCTTAATTTTTTGTCCGGCCCGTCAACTAATTTCTGTGTGGCCGTGTAAGCATGGATGGTTGTGAAAAAGCATTGTTTTATCCCAAAATGTTCGTCAATTATTTTAAGCACGGGAGCAACACAATTAGTGGTGCAGGAAGCATTGGAAATAATTTGGTGCTTTTTTTTATTGTAACTAGGATCATTTACTCCGACCACAATGGTTTTAGTGTTCGGCGGACAGCCGTTTTTGTATTTGCATGGCGCAGAAATGATTACTTTTTTTGCTCCTGCAGCCAGATGGGCTTTAGCAGCTTCCGGTTCGGTAAAAAAGCCAGTGCTTTCTACCACTACATCTATCTTCAGCTTTTTCCAGGGTAGTTTTGCCGGATCTTTTTCTGCAAAAACCGGTATTTTTTTCTTGCCTGCAATTATAGCCTTGTCGGTAAAGCCAACGGTATCTTCAAACATCCCGTATACTGAATCGTGCTGCAGAAGATATGCTAATGTTTTGGTATCAGTAAGGTCATTAATGGCCACAAAATTTATTTTTTTGTCTTTATGTCCGGCGCGGAAAACCATCCGGCCAATTCTTCCAAAGCCATTGATAGCAACATTAATCATGATAAGCACCTCTTTTACAAATCTTAACCATAATTTATTTTAATTCTTTTATTAATCTTAAATAATTAATTAATCTTTATGCTAAGTTAGAAAGAATTTGCTGTTTATATAGTTTATCTTAAAATAAACTTTAAACGAAAAAGATACTTAATAAAATAATAAACTAACTAATCAACTAAATAAATAAAGTTTTTTAAAGTAATTTATTTCTTAAACCATTATGAATGAAGAGTATAACAAGATTAAATTTCACAAAAAAGGCCGAATCAAAAAGTTTCGGTTAGATTCTTTGAGTTTTTTAGATGCATTAGTTTCTGCTGAAGAATGGCATGAATCTTTAAAAATAAGCGACTTAGTTGGTAAAACCGAAACTAATAATCATTATAATTTAGACGAATGTGTGGTTGCTTTATCCGCTGAAGATTCTAGCTTCTTGTTCCTTTCCAGTAAAAGTGTAATTGCAGCCCCTTATGATTCCAGCAAACTTTACCAAAGCGGAATTCTTTGTTTCCCAACTTTTGATTCTTTTTTAGGAAAATTAGGGTATATTCTAGGCGCAGATGTTGTTTCTGATCGTCAAGGCGATTACTTCTTTGAGGCGTCTGGGCGCGAAAAATTAACCATTAAACATTTGCGGGAAATTGTTAAACAAGATTATGTTGCTGAAGTTGCGCTAATTCTTAGCGTTAAAAAGCAGTAGTAAACAAAACCATTTTAAATAGCCTTTCTTTTATCCGTTTTATGCCTGAACCAATCCCTTCCACTGAAAATCTCAAATTCAAGAAAGATTTTATAGAAAGATATTCTAAGCTTACTGATTGGGGGCAGTTTGAAAAATACTCGCTTTCTTTTTTAAAGAGGAGCATTAGGATCAATACTCTGTTAGGAACAGTAAACGAAATTAAAAAGAGCATTGAAAACAAAGGCTGGAAACTTCAGCCTATTCCCTGGTGCAAAGGGAGCTTTTGGATTGAACATCCTGAGAGAAGGGATATTGGCAATCTCTTAGAGCATCACTTAGGCCAAATTTATGTTCAGGAAGCCGCATCAATGATTCCCCCTTTGGTTCTGAAACCAAAACCGGGCGATTTAGTCTTGGATATGTGCGCTTCTCCCGGCTCAAAAACAACCCAGATGGCTGCCATGATGAAAAATAAAGGCTTGATTGTAGCTAATGATTACCAAGGCCTGCGGCTGCAATCTTTAGGCATAAATCTGCAGCGCTGCGGATTAACTAATTTTATTATTACTTTAATGCATGGCAAGAGATTTTATGGATTTCAATTTGATAAAATATTGGTGGATGCGCCTTGTTCAGGAACAGGAACTATCCGGAAAAGTTTGAAAACCATCCGCATCTGGAATGCCAGCATGATTACTAAATTAGCCAAACAGCAGAAAGAATTGATTGAAAGAGCTTTTGAAAATTTAAAGCTGGGCGGGGAAATGGTTTATTCTACCTGTTCAGTTGAGCCGGAAGAGGATGAGGGCGTGGTTAGTTATTTGTTAAACAAATATACCGATGCTAAAATTGTCGATGTGAAACTGCCGGGGTTAAAAACTTCTCCGGCGGTACTGGAATTTAATGGCGAGAAATATAATTCTCAGGTCAAATCTACCTTAAGAATTTGGCCGCAGGATAATGATACTGAGGGGTTCTTTATCGCGAAGATAAAGAAACTCACGAACAAGCAAAGCGAGTGACTTAAGGTTCTTTGTGGCAAAAATTAAAAAAAGAAGGTAAATTATTTAAATGGGGCTTAATTAAATTATTATATTATGCCTTATTTTAAATTTGTTTCGGAAGAAGAAAGAGAAAAAGTCTGGGATATTGAATTTAAACTAGCTGAACAAAATGGTGGAAAAATCCAAGGCCTTATAGCCATGATTAAAGACCCCCATTTTGGTTTTATCAATTTTTATTCTAGAGATCCTTACCTTAAAGTTTTTGATGAAGTAGGAATTAAGTATGAGCTCATTCCAAGAGAACAAATTTCTGGCCGATATGTGGATTTTTTGCGCGCGAGGTATCCAGAATTATCTGATGAGTTATAATTTTATTATCCAAAATATTGTTGCGCTTATTGTAATTATTTAATCTTTGAACTTCTTTTATTCCTTTTCCAAACATGGGGTCTTGTTGGTTTCCCCGTTGGGTTTTTTTTGGGTAAAATTTCATCAAGAACAGAATTCTAGTAAATTAAAAAAATCAGAGGCAAAAGACATTAAAACTTAAAGAAGCACCTATTATCTTTTATATCTTTTAGAACTTTCATTCTTGTACTTAACTCCGGAAACTCGCAGACAATATAAATTACTGTTTCCAGGCACTGTTTGTAGAATTCCTTGAATGGTTGCAGGTTCACCGGTATGTGTAGATTTTAACAATAAGTTATATTCATCTAAATTAGCGAAATCTCCCCTAAATAACAAAATTGAACTTCCGTTATCAAGGAACCCCCAATAATCTCCTGTGCGTCTTAAGGTCATTGTAATTGAAGCCCATTCTGTAATTTCAACTTTGCTGTTTCCTAACCCCGAGGTGTTTACAATGTCTGTAAGTTCTTTTTTTTGGAAATCTTCCATTTTAGGTGTTAAAACTATCAAGTAGTATATAAAGCTTTTAGTTCTAAATTTCTTATCTTTTTCACTATTTTGCCCAAAAAATTTGAATTAACACCTACTTCTTCCGAAAAGCATGGCTTAATTCTTCTTTTGAATAGAATCTGGGAACTTTTCCTTCATTGGCGTAAATAAATAAAGCCGTATTAAAGATAGTGTTAGCAGAGCTGAAGATTACTAGGACGAGCATAAAATAGAGTATAAAGATGCCTATTAACATCAAGCCTAAAGCAAAGAAAGTACTAATTAGGCATACTATTGCCGGAACGAGCAGGAAAATAACCCCGGCAATTAAAAAAATAGATTTAGCTATATTTAAGCCGTAATATCTTATCAGGCTTTCCCCCCAGGTTTTTTTAATTACGCCAACAGAACTTTTTAATGCTTCTATCGGGCCTTGATTTTTAATAACCATGGCGGGAACAACAAAGACGCTGACAATGGCCCAAGCCATGCCTACTAAGCTTATGGCAATTCTTCCTAATAATCCCGCTATTCCTTTTCTTTCACGGGTCTGGCTCTCTAAAATATTTAAGATTAAGCCAACTGTAGCAGAAATTAACGACCAATAGATTATCGGTTTAATATGTTTGAAGCCGGCCCTTATTCCATCGCCTAAAGTTGCATCTCCCCCTGCAAATCTGGTTTTGGCAATATAAACAATTCCGGCATTAAAGAAGGTGGCCGTAAAGGCAACTATAAAATAAAATGCAAAGATGCTTAAGTAGATCCAGATAGTGCTTTCTTTTCCCAGAACGCCGGTAATTAAATAGGTTAAGAAAAAAGGGAAAACAAAAATCAAGAAAAGAATGATTGAAGCAACTGAACTTAAAATGGGAAATAGTAGAATCTCCTTATCTTGGTTCATAACTTTAAAAGTTTTTTTGGTGATTTCCCAGCTGCGGGAAAACTTATCAGTGATGGAATTAGCAAGGCCGGTTGTGGTATCAGTAGTTAGCTTTCTCATTAACAGCTGTAATAATCTTCCTGCTTAAAAAGATTGCTTTTTTGCTTAATTCATTCTTTACAAACACAATCTTTTTAATGCTTTCCACTTTCTAAATTATATGTTTGGTTTAGATCCGGCTACGGCCCAGGCAGTAGAAAAGCACAGCTCTAGGTTTTATAAGATTCTTAAAACCTCCCTGAAAGTAAAAAGGGAAGAAATTTTAATCATTAGTGATTATGGCAAAGGGGGAAATAATCTTTCTAACATGCTGGGTTACGGTTATTATCGCGCTGCTAGAAGCAAAGGATTAAATGTCAATCTTCTTTTTCAGGAAGTTAAAAAAGGATTTATGTTTGCTGATGATCACATTGTCAATGCCATTGAAAAGTTAGAAAAAAACAATATTATCATTGTTGCAGCATCCAATAAATTAGGCCGGATGGGCGAGCAGAAAAGCTTTCGCAGTTTTTGTAAAGAGCGGGGGCATCGTTTTTTATCGGCTACCGGTTTGGGAGATGTCAATTCTGGTTATTTTAATTTATTTCTGGAAGCTATGAATGTTAATTATGCCCGGATGAAAAAGAAAGGATTAGCCATTAAAAAAATATGGGATAAAGCAGAAGAAATTAGAGTAAAAACAGATGCCGGTACGGACGTTACATTTAATGTTTCGGGCATGAAAGCTATTGCCAATATTGGTGAATATCATAAACCCAGCACCGGCGGAAATATGCCTGCCGGAGAAGTGTATATTGCTCCCCAAGGTTATCAAGGAGTTAACGGCGTCGTCGTTATTGATGGAAGCATCAAAACAGATGGTGGCGCTTTGCTAATAGATAAACCCGTCAAAATGTATATCCAAGAAGGTCGGGTGGTTAAAGTAGAAGGAAAATATGCACAGTTACTGGAAGAAACTTTTCAGAAATATGAAGAACGGGCAAAATTTCCTGAACATGTGAGACATATTAGTGAACTGGGAATAGGAATTAATCCTGGCGCAGTGCTGATCGGTTCAATGATTATGGATGAGAAAGTGTTGGGAACCGGGCATATTGCTGTTGGCAGTAATTATTGGTTTGGCGGACAAATTAAAACGGTTTATCACGGAGACCAAATTTTTAAGAACCCCATCTTTTACGTCGACGGAAAGAAAATGGAACTTTAAAACAAATAAAATTTAAATCTAATTTAAAATGAATTTTTAAAAAATTTAATAAGTTGTCCTTAAAGTTGATCCGCTTCACTTAACTTGATTCTTACCGGATTTAGATCTTTCAAGCGAGCAAATAAGTTGTGGTAATTTCCAAAAGAATGCGCCAATCCGCCGATATGAACAATTCGGTCAGACCATTTTTGCCCAAAAAATTCTTTTATTTTTGAATATAATGCTACTTTTCGGGCAAGCCGTCTTAATTTTGTTTCAGTATAAGCATCCCGAGCGATCGAATTAAATCTTTCGAGGTTCTCG
>CAZKNU010000005.1:23125-31299 GCA_964554235.1 uncultured Methanosarcinales archaeon
CTGGGTAAAAACAACGAGTAGCAACTACTATGGCTTTAAGCTTTTCGGGAGATTCTGAGAGCTCTTCTTCCATTTGCTCAGCTTTCCGCGCTCTTAGCTTATCAACTTCAACGGATAAATATCTTGGCTGTAAATGGTTCAGAAGCTTTTCCAGCCTCTCCGGCCCTTTTAAGTCAAAATGGTTAGTACCAATCAAGTAGATTTCTGGCTTCATAGAGCTAAAATAGGACTACACGTTATAAATCTTTCGGTTATTTATCACTCTTTAGTGACGCTTATCTTTTCTTAACTATTCCTTCCACCAAATTAACTATCTTGGAAGGTTTTCCTTCTTTGGGCCCTTCATAAATCATGAATTCAATTCCTTCTTGTATGTCGGGATCTAAATCTTCAATAGAAGTCATGAAAGGCTGTCCGGCTTTATTTGCAGAAGTAGTTATTATGGGCAAATTTAATTCTTGAACAATTTCATGAAACCAGTGGTTAGGAATACGGATACCCAGGGTTTTCAAATCCAAATTCACTTTATCGGCAACTGCATTCTTGTTTTTTAATTTTAAGACTAAAGTAACCGGTCCGGGTAATTGGGCTATTTTTTCTTTTAAGTCTTTAGTTACATCACAATTATCTTTAATCCATTCTTTAGAAGGAACCCACACTGATAAAGGATTATCGGGGCGTTCTTTCAGTTGTCTGATTTTTTCAACCGATTGTTTATTAAGAGCATTACACCCAATCCCATAAATAGTGTCTGTTGGATAAATGAATATAGCTCCCGCAGCAATCTTTTCTAAAATTTCATTAAAGCGCAGCTTTAATTCGGTTCTGGTCAGTACTTCCATAAAATAAAAAGAAAAGGGAATGGTTTATATAATTTTCCATTCCCTTTTGCACAGAGGTGACGAGGGCATTTATATCGTAACAGCAGCTATTTATACTGTAACAGCAGCGTAATAATCATCAATAAATGTTTGTTTTTCACTAGCAACTTCATATTTTTGCAGCAGATAATTTATTCTTTCTTTCATATTCATTGTAACCACCCCCCACTAAGTTGAAAATCAAAAGAATCTTCTTTTTTGATAAACGTTTTTTGAGTTAGTTCCCGTATTTGCTGTTCGAATAATTTTTGTATTGTTTTCGCATTGAGATCAACCATTTTTATCACCTTCATCTTTTGATGGATTCTAATTACTTGGGTGGTTTATATACTCTGCCCGGACTTGTCTAGTGGGTGTGTGGGTTTATATATCGCTGGCTAAAAGCGAAGAATTTTAAAGAATTAGGTGCTATTGCACAGGACAAAAGGAAAGGATTTTGGGGTTTGTTTACCGGACTTAATTAAGAAATTATGTTTTTAAAATCTACTCTCTTAAAACCAGCTACTATTGACCCCCAGAATCAAAAAATTTATAATTTATATTACTTTAAAGATTAGAATGAAAGTAAATTATAAAGATTTATTTAATACTGTAAAAGGTAAAGTAAAAAAGATATTTGCTAGTGAAGATATAACGAACCGATTAGAAATAGAGATAGAAAATACTCAAAATACTAATCCTAAAAAACCAATATCCGTTTGTAATAGCCCTTCCCCGCCTTTGCGTTATGGAGATTATATCCGAGCTTATTACTGCAACGCTGATGAAGTAGTTACAGAAAGGGGAAGGTTTGGTGTGCCTGTATCTAGTTATTTTGTTCTTAGAAATGCACAGGAAGAAGAATTTATTTATATGGTAGAGATTCTAAATAATGGGGCTGTTGTTGCGACATATGGTTCTATAGGCAAAGGACTAGTTGAAGTAAGAAAAAAGAAATTAAAATAGCTTTCTTTGGCGATAAGCAAGGGGTTTATAAATCTTTAAATCAAAACCCCATTAATTGAGCCTTCCTGTCCCGGTCGGCTGGTTATCCTCACTTTTCCTAGTTTAGTCTCGACCACCGCTCCTTTAGTGATAATGTTTCTTCGAACTAAATGAGGATTAGCTAGGTTTCCAACTACATTAAGAATTTCAGTTTTAACCGTTTTACCTTTTTTATCAGTAACATTAACTTCATTAGTAGCTAAGATTGATCTTTTAACCTTTCCGCCGAGAATACGATTAGTTCTAACTTTCTTTTCTTTGCTCAACTTAGTATTTGCAGGAAATCCAACTAGCTCGTATTTCCTTTTTGAAATAGTGCCGTGATATCTTCCACCGGAAGGTTTCCGGTTGGACCTTTGCTGTGACCTTGCCATATTTGGTTCTTAATTTGAGATTGATTTTTAAAGCTTTTGGTTACGTTTTGTTGATTTTATAATTTTTTAAACAATCTTTTTAAATAATGCCCCTTTTTAACTTTTAAAATGTTATACAAAATACTTAGTGCTCCGGTTAATCTTGCTTGTACTCTTTATCTAAAATTATATGCAGCCGTAACTTACAAGTATATTGATGTTCAGTTGGGTAAAGCGGCACGAGCCTTAGAAGAGCAAATGAGAGGAGCCATAGTTGAAAACAAAAGGCAGCTCTTGCTTTCCCAAGGATTATTGATTGATGACAGCAAAGTTAATGATATGAATTTAACCGCAGTCGTTAGAAAACTTAGAACAAAAGTTGAAAGCCTCGAGACGAAAGTTAATGGTGGTTAGGCGTATATTTTATTTATTTCGTAAAAACCCAACTGCGCTGGCATCTACAAAGGCTGCCTTGTTTTTTAAGGCGAGGCGCACCCATAACTCTTAAATTCTAGAATCTGCTCTTTCCACTGGTGTGTTCACCAGGGGTAAGCATTGAGTTAATACCAATCGGAAAGAGCAGGGTCGGAAAACTGCTCCAAGCGAAGCGAGCATGCCACCGGTCTTTGACCAGTGGTGGGCAGTTTTCTTTGACAAAATAAAAATAGAAGCCTTTTCTTTATATCTTAGAAGTGTATTCCTAATTTCTCAGCGAGAACTGCTGTTTGTTGAAGTAGTTTAGCTTCCTCACCATTTGGGTTAAGTTCTTTAGCATACCTTGCAGCAGAAGCATAATCCCCTTGTTGTTGGGCCGTTTCCATCTTGCTTCTTGTTGTTTGTATGTTTAGTTCAGATGCAAGTTTTTTTAACTTCTGCGTCTTTGCTTCATCAAAATGGAATTCCTCTTGTACTTTTTCAATTATCTTTTTCAGATAGAATGGATAATACACAAGACCCCACTCACCTCCGTACTCGCTATAATTATAATTATTTCCCGCAACCAGACGATGAAGATCAGTTACAAAGCCAAAAGCCAAATCTGATACATCCTCAAGGTGTCTTTCCTTACGAGTCTGAGTATGTCTGCGAATAAGCTCAGGCGGCACTCCTTCGGTAGGGTAAGGCCATTCTTGCCGGGATTTTTCCCAATCATCGGCATACAGCAAACCCAATACCTTCTGGATTTTTAGATGCTGATATCCCGCTAATGGGCGTTCAAAACATTCTTTTTCTTTCTCAAGCGCACTCCGCACCAGGTCAGGCGCAACTTCTTGAGCAAGTCTTGTAAGAGAGAAATCTTTAACTGTAAGCTTTGCTTTCTCAAAGCAAGAAGCCAAATTGTTGCCCTTCGTTTGTTTTAACCCGCGAAGCGCTACCCTCGCAGCTGCTTGCTCCTCATAGGTTGGTCTTTGCCATTCACTATTTTCCCATTCACGAACAAGACGCCGATATTGAGGAGACTCTTTAACCATCTCTTCAGTGACGCACTTCCGTGAAAACTTAAAAACTTCACTCGCTTCACGAAGATATTCTTCTGGCACATTCGCTTTGAATAATTTCCTTGCTGAAGGACTGTCTCCTCTCTCAAGAGCTAAAATAAGCCCGTAAACGAATTTAGCTCTGTCCTCTTTAGAGAGAACAGCAAGGGTTTTTGAAATATCTGTGTTTCCTAAGATGGATTCTAAATTTTCGGGGGGAGTATCCGGTTTTTTCTTCTCGTCCGGCAACGGTAACCCTAATATATAACAAAGCTTAATCTCTCTTAGGTCAGGTTCCTTATAGTAGTCGCTGCTGTCCTTCATATTAGCTCTCCATTAAGGAGCGTTTTACCCCTTGTTTTTGTTCAAAACTGCCGTTTTTTATAAACCTTTCGTTTCTTTTACTATTTTAGAGTACTAATGACAACACCCAAATTTTGAACTCAAAATTTTTTCCACCAACATTGTTGCGCCAAATTTTGTCTTCCCTTCAGTCGGAGAGCATAATAACTGGCCATTATTTTGCTGTTTTTGGAAAACCTTCCCTTTCCATTAACAGCGAATAATAAATCGGCCTCAAGATAGCTATTTTATCTTGGGTAGTAACGCCCACTCCATTAAGAGAATAGCGCATCGGCGGATCAAAGGGCTTATCTTCCATTAAGAATTGTCCGTCAAACGAGCAAATTAATCTGGCGCCATTATGCACAATGGAAAAATAATCGGCAGCAAAACTCACTTTTTCATCAATAACAATGGTTTCTATTCCGGTGTGCTTTATCATCTTTAATTTATTTTTTCATATTAAATATTTTTTCTTTTAATCCCTTTTTTCCTCTCCAATCCAAGGCAAATTCAAGGACTTCCTTAATGTTTTCAACCGGAATGATCTTAACTTTTTTTAGTTTTTCTTCGTCAATAACAATGTCCTGTAAATTTGATTTTGGAACAATAATGGTCTTAATCCCGGTGTCAATGGCCGCTTCTACTTTAGAAGAGATTCCCCCTACCGGCAATACTTCTCCCCGAACGGAAAGAGAGCCGGTCATAGCCACTTCCTGCTTTACCGGAATTTCTTTCAGAGCTGAAATGATTGAGGTAGCGACGGCAATGGAAGCAGAATCGCCTTCTACGCCTTCATATGTCTGCAGGAATTGGACAAAAATATCTTTGGTTTCTTTGATATCTTCCCCAAAATAACGCATGATGATAGCGGAAACGTTCTTAATTGCTTCTTTAGCGATTTCTCCCAGTTTTCCAGTGGCAATTATTTCTGCTTTTTTTCCTCCCGGCGTTACTTCTGATTCAATGGGCAATAAAATTCCGGAGTGGGCTAATTCCCCGCCAATAACCGCTAACCCATTGACCCGGCCAATCTGTACACCGGTAGTCATGATTACTTCATATTCTTTTTTTCGCTCAATGTATTTATCAGCCATTTGCTGTTCCAGCGGCCGGGCCAAAGTTTTTGCTTTTTTAACATGCTCTTTGGTGACATATTCAGCTTTTTCTTCCTTAGCCAAATCTCCGGCTGCCCGGACTAGTCCGCCTAACCCGCGTAAATGCAAAGTAAGATGACCCTTTCTATTAGCTGCTCTTCTGGCTTCTTCAATAACCGCTTTAATTCCGGTAAGATCAAAATGAGGAATTTTTCCTGCTTCTTTTTTAACTTCCTGAGCTACAAACCGGGCAATTTTCATTCTGTTTTCTTTGGTATCCGACATAGTTTCATTCATGAATACTTCATACCCGTACCCCCTAATTCGCGAACGCAAGGCTGGATGCATTTCTTTAATAGTTTCCGGATTGCCGGCTGCCACTAAGACAAAGTCACACGGCACTGCTTCGGTTCTGACCATCGCTCCGGCTGAACGTTCAGATTGTCCGGTAATGGGAAATTTTTTTTCTTGTAAAGCAGATAGTAATTCCTGCTGAGTTCGGGGATGAAGAGTAGCAATTTCGTCTATAAATAAAACGCCCCCATTAGCTTTGTGAATCATTCCTGCCACTACTCGTTGGTTTGCTGGTGTTCCTAAACCACCAGACTGGAAAGGGTCGTGCAGTACATCTCCTAATAATGCGCCGGCATGTGCACCAGTAGCATCAAAGAAAGGGGCTACTTCTTTGTTAAAATTATCTACAATTATTTTAGGTGGAATATTTTTTTGAACTGGGAATAGTCTTGGGCCCATATTCATAGCCACGGAAAAAATTACTAAAATCAGCACGCCCAATACTAAGCTAGCTGCTGTTAAGATGGCCGCTTCAATGGTCCCAAATTTACTGTAATAACTCCAGGTAAACCAAGGTGCAGCAATTACTAAAATCATTAAAATAAAATAAATAAAATAATTATTTTTAAAAGCTTGTTTGGCATCAAAAGCATATTTTTTAACTTCTTCCCGGCCCACTCCTGCTGGAAAAGTCAATATTAAAGGATTATTTTCATCATTAGGGTTAGGATAAGCCAAGATATCTTTTATATCTGATTTAGGAATAAGTTCTGCTAAAGCAAAACCCAGCATAGATTTTCCCGTTCCCGGATCCCCGATTAAGAACACGTGCCTTCTTTGCTGAGCCGCCTTTTTAATTATTTTTACTGCTTCATCTTGGCCGATAACTTGATCTACTATTTTTTCCGGAACTTTAATGTTTTTGGTTGATTTCATTTTTGTTTGAAATAAAATTTACAAAATGCCTTTGCATTTTGGTTGATTTCATGGTTGGGTTCAGGTTTTAATTTAGCTTAATTAATTAGCTTAATAATCATGCCTTCTATAGAACATCTATCCAATAATGAACTTTTAATTACGTATTTAAAAAGGTTTTGGAGAATTTAGCTTGGTAAAAAAGAGTTTAAGTATTTCCTTAGAAAATTATAATCAATTAAACTTCAAGCCTTTTCATTTATTTTTTATTCCAGTCAATCATGGTGCCATTTCTTTTGGCATCTTGAATGGTAAATCCATTTGGAAATCGCTTCTTTAGTTTTTCTATATTTTCTTCTAAAACTTCTTGCATATCCCATTCAAAAAAATTGCAAATCATTGCCGCATACCATAAAGCATCTCCTATATTTTCTCGTATCCCTGCTCTTTGGTCATTATCATGCGCAAAGGTTTTTTTGATGCAAGAAGCAACATCTCCTGCTTCTCCGGCAATTCCCAAACCCCAAGTTAAAATTTCTTTTTCAGAAGTTTCAAATTTTTTGGCCGTTGCTTTGCATAATGATTGGTATTCTTTTAAGTTTGTTTTTTGTTCTGACATAAATTTTGGTCAACATTAAATCTTAATAAAGTTTTCGTCACACTAAAATATAATACCAAATAATACTAAAAACAAATTGTCTAAAACCCAATAACTCTTTTAATGTCATCAGAATTTTTGTGGAAAGCTTCTTGGTAATCTAAACAATTAACTACCTGAGTAATTAATTTACTAGTTAACCCGGGCCAGCGATTTTCAAATTCACTAAATCTTTCCACGCCCCTAACATAATTTTGATAATTAGCATTAACTACACCTAAAATTAAATTATTGTTTAATACCAAATTTATATTTATTTTGCTAATATCAACAGTTCTAAAGCGATCATCTCCAGTTATGCTGGTTAAGCAGAGCACCCCATTAGTATTCAGAAATTTTAATCCTTCCAAAACCATCGGCGAGTAACCCGTAGTTTCCATTACTAAATCTGCTTTTCCGGTTTTTTGTATTATTTCTTCAATGCCATATCTGCTGGTAGAATAATATTTTGCGCCGGTTTCTTCAACAATTGCCGATTTTAAGTTTCCTTCCCTGGAGCGGGCAATTACATTTGTTTCTACATTCATAGAACGTAAGACCATAGAAGCTAAAATACCAATCGGTCCGGAACCCATAACCACTGCGGATTTTAAATCCCAATACATTCTGGTTTGTGCTTTTAAAGTTTGATCAATTACTTTTTCAACGAAACTTAATGGTTCTAACAACACTCCGACGTTCTGGTGTTGTTTAGGTACGGGAACTAACCCTTGCGGTTTTTCTGCATAATATTCAGACATGATTCCGTGAATACCTTTAATTCCGATTTCAGTATAATTTCCAGTTAAGCACATATCATTTTGGCCATTTTTACAATTCAAACATTTTTCCGGACAAGGTCTTCGTACGGTTCTAACCACCAAATCTCCAACGTTAAATGAACTCACTGAAGCACCAACTTCAGCAATCTCTCCGATAGATTCGTGCCCCATAATCAAATACTTAGAATCTGCTGGCGCTTGACCATATAATCCATCTACAATTTCTAAATCGGTTCGGCAGACTCCGGCTTGGAGTACTTTTACTAATACTTCATTATCTTTTAGGATTGGTTTATCTGCCTGAATCAATCTTTGTGAATTCTTTTCCAAAGGAGTTATCGCAATTGCTTTCATTGGTTATGGTGCTCCGTTGCTTACAGTTATTAAAACTTATGGCGTTCTTTTATTTAT
>CAZKNU010000006.1:0-31052 GCA_964554235.1 uncultured Methanosarcinales archaeon
TTCATTTTAGATTGAAAGAAAGAGCGCCAATATAAATCTTATTCTCCATTTGGAATATTATCCATTATATCTTTCATCTCTTGGTTTAATTTAACTACGTAGTTATGCATGTATTTTGGCAGGTTAAATAGAGTTTGCAGAAGGGTTCTAAACGGCTGCAGGCGAGTATCGGGCGTTTTTAAGGCATGGTCTCCAACGTTTTGCAGAAATTGAGGGGTTGTTAAACCCTGAACGTTGAGTTCATGATCATCGTGAAAATAACACACATATGTCACCTTCCTCACGGGACCGTTGCTGTTTTTTTTGCAAGAAGGCTCGAAGCGAGATGTACTAGCACGGTTACAAATTGACTTTAGCCAGTAACAACCAAGCACATTCGTTGGATGAATGACCATCCTTTCTATTTGGTCGGTTATTTCCGTTTCTGTAACTATTTTTTTCTTTCCATACCACGAGCGTCCTTCAGCCGTAACTTCTCGTTCTTGGTAGAGGGGGTAAAAGAAAAAAGCAGTTGTATTAAAATCGGTTTGGTTTTTAGACTTCTTCCCATCTTTTCCAGAATCTAAACACAATTCTACCATTTTGTTCTGTGGGTGTGTACCAAGTTCAATTCTTCCCAAGTATTTTTCCAGAGCCGTTGCTCCCTCTTCATCCATTCTAAAACCTTGTTCTGTAACAGTTTTATACACATACTGGAGAAGTGTGTCCAAAGGTTCAGCAAGACTATCAAAACTGTGCTGGGTTTGATTAAATTGTGATAAAACTGTAGGCAGATTTCTTAATTGTAAGCGATATTTTTTTTCTTCTTGGTAAGTTTGGGCGCTGGAATTGGATACGGCTAAGTCGGCAATTCTTTGCGATAAGGCTGCAGCAAATAATTCTAAATCGGCATGGTTTTCAATACGAACATTCCAGCGCGAAAAATAATCTCTAACACTTTCATCAGGGGCTAGCTTGAACCAAGGTAGGTCGGTTTCTAATCTTTCTTGTAAAACCAACAAAGCATCAATGCTCTCAATTCCAGCTAACAATTGTTCGAAATGCTTATTCTTTTGATCAAGACCATATTGCGGACTAACTGCCAAACCAGTTTCGCCATGGCTAGCGTAAACAATTGCACTTTCAATACCGGTTGGTGACGGAGTCATTTTAACGTTTATGTTTTATTTTTATCAGTTACTTTTTAAATCTTTTGTCGTTTGTTATCTTATAGTAGCAACCCGAATAATTACCACAACATTTATAAATAACCGTTTATCCTGATTAAAAACGGATTAAATCACACTGATTGGGCCACCAATTAAATGATTTAATTAAATTGGCCTGAAAAAACAACCATCTTCGGAGCAATTCTTTGATGGGCGTTAAAAATAGGCTGTTAATTAACGATGGGAAATATACGCAAGCCGAGACGGGGAAGTATGCAGTTCTGGCCTAGAAAAAGGTCTAGACATTCCATAGCTAGGATTAGAACTTGGGTTACCGAAAACAAAGTAAAACCCTTGGCATTTATTGGCTATAAAGCCGGAATGACTCATCTTCTTGTCCTCGATAATAAACCAAAATCACAGACTAAAGGCGAAAATATTATGGTGGCTTCAACTATTGTTGACTGTCCTCCTATGACTGTTGCTGGCATCTGTTTTTATAAAAAACTTTTATATGGTCCAAAGAAAGTTGCGACGGTTCTGGCTGGAAAACTAGCTAAAGAGTTAGGTAAGAAAATGCCTTTGCCAAAGAAAGCCGGAAAGAAAGCAGAAGAGGTTGTGGATTTTGATGATGTACGTCTTTTAGTTCATTCTAATCCTAAATTAACTACTTTGGGCACCAAGAAACCTAAATTAATGGAAATCGCTCTAGGCGGATCTAAAGAAGAAAAATTAGCTTACGCAAAAGAAGTTTTAGGTAAAGAGATTAAAGTTGAAGATGTATTTGAAAAAGGCATTTCTCTGGATGTTCATGGGATCTCTAAAGGAAAAGGATTTCAAGGTACAGTAAAAAGATTTGGCGTTCCTATCCGGCAACATAAAGCCGAGAAAACTAAGCGGGGAATTGGAAACCTGGGTTCATGGACGCCTAAAAGAGTACAATTTCAAGTTCCTCAATCCGGAAAGATGGGATATCATTCCCGAACGGAATATAATAAACAGCTTTTAAAAGTAGGTTTAGACGGCAAAGAAATAACCCCCACCGGAGGAAAGGTAAATTACGGAATAGTAAAAAATGCTTATGTATTATTGCGGGGCTCTGTGGTTGGTCCAAAGAAGAGAGCAGTGGTTTTAACTCCTTCCATGAGGCTAAATCCTAAGACCACTAAAGAAGCACCTGAAATTAAATATGTCTCTTTAACGAATTAAAAAATGAATTGAAAATAAAATAAACTAAAACAAACAAAAACTAAAAAATGAAATTACCAATATTAAATTTACAAAATAAAAAAACTGGAGAAATGAGTATGCCTAGCCAGTTCTCTGAAGAAATCCGACCCGATTTAATTAAACGAGCAGTTCAGGCTTTACAAAGTGCTGCTCGCCAGCTGTATGGTGCAACTCCTTTGGCTGGTTTACGGCATTCTTCTAAATTAACTAAACGAAGAAGAAAATATCGGGGATGTTATGGTTTAGGAATAAGTAGATGTAACCGAAAAATACTTTCTCGCCGGGGAACGCGATTCTTCTGGGTGGGAGCATTTTCACCGCAAGCAGTTGGTGGACGAAGAGCACATCCTCCTAAAGCAACTAAAATTCAAGAACAAAAAATCAATAAAAAAGAAAATCAAAAAGCAATCCGTTCGGCGATAGCAGCAACCGTAAATAAAACTTTTGTAGAAAATCGGGGACACAAAGTACCTGCAGAATATCCTTTTATCTTAGCTGCCGCTGCTGAAAATATTAAAAAAACCCAAGATGTACAAGATCTGTTAAGTCAATTAGGTTTTAATGCTGAATTGGAACGATCTTTATTTAAAAAAATTCGGGCCGGATTAGGTACGATGAGGGGTAGAAAATATCGGCGCAAAAAAGGTATTTTAATTGTTACTAGCGGTAATTGTGCTTTATTAAAAGCAGCTCAGAATGTTCCCGGGGTAGATGCAGTAGCAGCAGCAGCTTTAAATGCTGAATTTTTAGCTCCTGGAGCAACGCCTGGGCGGGTTACTTTATGGACCGAACCAGCAGTAAAAAAAATGGCCGATGATAAATTATTCATTTGAAAATGACTAAAGAAAAAAAATTACCGGAACTGAAAACAGCTGAAAACCAACAGATTGAACCTTTTGATCCTTATCAGATTATTAGAGTTCCTCTATCTACAGAGAAAAGCATCCGGCAGATCGAATTTGACAATAAATTAGTGTTTGTAGTTCATCCTCGAGCAACGAAAGCAGACGTAAAAAGAGCAGTAGAAGAATTATTTAAAGTAAAAGTAGTCAAAATTAATATTCAAAATTCATTTAGTGGTCAGAAAAAAGCTTATGTTAAGTTGGGAGGAGAAAGCTTGGCTTCAGACGTCAGTGCTGATCTGGGATTGATCTAGAACCATGGGTAAACGAATAATTCAGCAAAGGCGGGGAAGAGGAACTAATACTTACCGCTCTCCTGGACACCACTTTGAAGGACAAGTAAAACATTATGCTTTAGAAACTGTTGGTAAAGTAACCGAACTAGTTCACTGCGCTGGGCATAGTGCGCCTTTAATGGAAGTTGCTTATCTAACCGGAGATAAACATTTAACTTTTGCTCCTGAAGGTATTAAAGTGGGCGATGAAATTTCAATAGGAACCAGTACTGAAATTAAAGTAGGTAATGTTCTAGCCTTAAAAGATATTCCTGAAGGAACTTTAATTCATAATATCGAATTGCGACCTGCTGATGGCGGAAAATTAGTAAGAGCTTCCGGAACATTTGCTAAGATTGTGGCTAAAGATGAAAATATAGTAAGAATAAAATTACCCTCTAAGAAAGAAAAAATATTTTTACCAAATTGTCGGGCAGCTATCGGAGTTTTGGCTGGAAGCGGAAGAACAGAAAAACCGTTCCTTAAAGCAGGAACAAACTATAAAAAAATGCGTGCTCGTAATAAATTGTATCCAAGAGTATGTGGTATCTCTATGAACGCAGTTGACCATCCATTTGGAGGAAAATGTTCACATATCAAAGGAAGACCAACCCAATCTCCTCGAAGTGCTCCTCCGGGAAGAAAAGTTGGCAAGATTGCTCCGCGAAGGACGGGAAGGAGGAGGTAAACATGACAATATTCAAAATTAATTGGAGGGAAAGTAGTCAAGTGGCGACCTGTTAAGGTCGCCGTTTGATTAAACTTTATTAAACTTTATGGCAAAGGAATTCAGATGGCACGGTAAAAGCGAGGAAGAACTTAAAACTCTAGACTTTAAAGAGTTTATGAACATGATTCCTGCACAGCAAAGAAGATCATTAAAGAAAGGATTTACCGAACAGCAAAAAATACTCTTAAAGAAAATCGAAGCTGATGATAAAAACATTAAAACCCATTGTCGAAATATGATTATCCTGCCCCTTATGCTTGGAAAAATGATTAAAATTTATAACGGAAAAGAATTTGTTCCACTTGTAATCACCTCTGAAATGTTGGGTCACCGTTTTGGTGAATTTTCCCATACTCGGAAAATGGTTACGCACAGTTCAGCAGGTATTGGAGCTACTCGATCAAGTAAAGCAATATCCGCAAGGTAAAAATAATGGCTGCAAAAAACAACGCATCTAATCCAGGACACTTTGCCGTAGCTAGAGCTTTAGATATTCCTGTTTCAACTAAGCACTGCATTGAGATCTGCCGTTCTTTGCGATATAAAAATACCACTTATGCAAAGAAATTTTTAGAAGATGTAGCCGATTTAAAGAGAGCGGTTCCTTTTAAGAAATTTTATAAAGATACTGGGCACAAAGCGGGAATGGCGGCAGGAAGATTTCCACAAAAAGCAGCAAAGGAAATTTTAGATTTAATTAAATCGGTAGAAGCCAATGCTTTAGTTAAAGGCTTAAACACCACTGATTTAAAGATTACCAAAATTGTTGCTAACAAAGCTTCAATTCCGCTTACCGGCGGAAGACGCAGAACTGCTACTAAACGAAGCCACGTAGAAATAGAAGTTAAAGAAGGTAAAAAAGCCAAAGCCGAGAAAAAGGCTAAAGCAGTAGAAGCTGAAACTGTAAAACAAGAAGCAAAAGCTGAAGAAGTAAAACGAGAGCTAAAAGAAGTAAAAACAAAAGAAAACAAAGTAGATGCAGCTGAAAAAAATTCAGTTTCAACCGAGAAAAAAACATCCTTATCAACAACTAATACTGAAGAAGTTTCTTCTGCAGAATTACTGCGAAAAGCACAAGAAAAAGCAGCCCGATTAAAGAAAGAAGAAATCGAACGCAAATCTACTGAAGAAGTATCTAAATTATATGAAGAATTGCAGAAAAAAGGCACCTTACGGCAGAAAGGGGGTAACTCATGATTGAACGAAAATTTATTGCCCAAAAAACTAAAGAATATTACATTCAGAAATATGTAGAAAAAACCTTGGGGGGCGTAGGTATCTCTAGCATTAAGCTAAAGAAGATTCCTTTAGGTGAAAAGTTAGTGATTCATACCAGCCGACCAAGTTTAATTGTTGGCTCAAAAGGTTCCAATATTAGAGCACTTACTAAAGTGCTTAAAAGTAAATTTGAATTAGAAAATCCTCAGATAGAAATTGAAGAAATTAGAAATCCTTTCCTAGATGCAAATGTTGTTGCTGAACGGATTGTCTCTTCACTGGAACGTTTTGGTTCAGCCCGTTTCAAAGGGATTGGGCACAAGATGTTAGAAAGCGTCATAGCTGCCGGAGCTTTAGGTGTGGAAATTTTTATTTCCGGAAAAATTCCTGGTGCCCGAGCTAAAAGTTGGCGATTTTATATGGGGTATTTAAAAAAATGTGGAGATATTGCTATCACTGGTGTACGAACAGCAAAAAAATCTGCATTATTAAAAAGCGGAATCATCGGAGTTAAAGTTTCCATCATGCCTGCAGATTTATTACTCCCGGATCGAATTGTGATATTAACCGAACCAACTCAAATTATTGAAGAAATTAAAAAAGAATCTGAAGTTAAGAAAAAATCGGTGAAAAAAAGAACGGCAACCAAAAAAAGAACTGCTAAAAATAAAACTGAAGAGCCAAAAGAAACTGCTCCGGAAGAAGCAATTAAAACTGAAACTGAGAAACCAGTTACCGTTGAAGAACCTTCAAAATTAGAAGAAGTTAAAGCGGCTGAAGAAACGACCGAGGTAAAAGAATGAGTTTAGTACATAATATTATTGGTACGGGACTTTTGGTTGGTGGAAGTTTGGGCGGAATAGCTGGTTTAGCTTACGGCTGCGCGCAAATTGGAGATTATGGGCCGCTCTTAGTTGCCCGCATGGACTGTAATGGGGGGTATAAACGTGAAAGTACCTGCAATAAAGTTGACTTGCTCATGAATGAACAGCATCAAAAAGTAGCTGGATGGAATGGTTTAGGATTAACAGCCCTGGCTGTAGCTTATACCGGGTACAAAATTCGAGAAAGAGGTTCACCATCACAATGAAAATTGCTAAAGAACTTAAACAGCTGAATTCAGAGGAATTGCAAGAAAGATTAAAAGAATTTAAAAAGGAACTCTTAAAATTAAATGTTCAAGTAGCTACCGGAACAGGTGCGAGTAGTGCCGGTAAATTAAAACAAACTAAAAAAAGCATTGCCCGGGTTTTAACTTTCCTGGAAGAGAAAGAGGTATAAAATCTAAAAAGATGGTTGACGTATGTAATCAATGCGGATTACCTCAAGATTTATGTGTCTGTGAGGCCATTGCCCGTGAGCAGCAAAAAATAATCGTGAAAGTCGAAAAAAGAAAGTTTGGAAAAAAATATACGATTATCCAAGGCGTTGAGAAAGAAGCGAATATTGAAGAAATATTCAAGAAGTTGAAAAATAAGTTTGCTTGCGGCGGAACGGCCAAAAGCGGACAAATCGAACTTCAAGGCGACCACAAATCCCGTATGAAGCCAGTCTTGGTTGAACTGGGGTTTCCGGAAGAAACCATTGAGGTTGAGTAAAGAAGCATCAAAATCGGATGATTTTGGCGGGGCAGAAAAATGGTCCATAAGAATATTTTTCCTTATGAATTGATTGGAAAAACGATTGAAGTTATACAATCTACCAATCTTAGCCAAGTGGGCATGAAAGGAAAAATTATCGATGAGAGCAAGCAAACCATTACTATTCAAAAAGCTGATGGGCAAGACGCGGTCTTGTTAAAAAACACCATCACTTTCAAAATGTCAGCTACCGGAGAGTTAATCTCTGGTAAGGAAATCATGAAAAGACCGGAAGAACGGCTAAAAGGAAGATAAGAGAAAAGGAAAATTAACATGGAAACAAGAAAAGAAGTTTTGGGAATACCCGCTCCAAAGAGAGCTTTTGATAGCCAATACTATGATCGAAACTGTCCTTTCACGGGAGGAATAGCAGTAAAGAAAGAATTACAAATTGGAAAAGTAGTCAAGAAAGACACCAATAAGTCTGCAACCATTGAATGGTTCCGTTCTTATTATGTGCCTAAATACGAAAGGTATGAAACCAGGCGGTCAAGATTAAGGGTGCATAATCCCCCTTGCTTAGATGCGCAAGTTGGCCAGACGGTATTAGTGGCTAGAACTAGGCCCATCAGCAAGACCAAGAATCATGTTATTATTCAAATCATTGAAGATGTAAATAAAGTAGGCAAGAAGGAAGTGGCGGGAGAAGGACAATGAGTTTAACAGACAAAATTGGAACTGGACTAATAGTTTTAGGTGGATTGGGGGTAGCCGGCAGTGCAGCTAGTTGTGAATATCATTATCAGTGCAAGGTTGAACATTATAAAGATGCTGACGCAATTGAAGAAAGGCGGGTTCAAATCCAAAAAGAGGCTGATAAATTACTTTTTCAGTTAGATCAGTATCGTTTACCTACCATATGCACCCCCAATATTCCTAAAGACATGCTTAATGAAAAAGGATTGGCATATTGCGCGCAAGCTGAAGGAATATATCAAGAACAAAACAAATTAAACCGGCAATCGTGGTCCAAAATAGACTCTCTTCGTCATACTGAGTTTAATTTGGAATGGAGAAGATCTGATTCTACTGTTGTTGCACGCGACCATGCAGAGAATGTAAACTGGTCTATGAGCAGTTTGATTTTATTTGGCACTGTTTTTTCTTTGGGCAGTTTTTTAACCTACAAACCTTCCCGAAAAAAAGAAGAAAACGAACCTAAGGATGATTTACGAGGTAAAGAACAATGAAAATATCCAAGAAAGTTGCTGAGGGAATGTTTATCGGCGGGTTAGTTGGTAGTTTATCCAGCGTGGGTGTTTCAATGTATTTTAGCAGTCAAGTAAATCAAGTGCATCCAAGACTGGAACAGGTGCTTACCGAAATAAAAGAAAGCTTTAATGCCTGCTATGATAAAAGGGATGAGGCATCCTGTCAAAAGTGGAGGCAGCAGTGTGCGAACCTGGAAACAGAGTTAGCCAGTTTAGGGAACACCCAGTCATATCAGCAATTCCTAGTGAATCGGGAAGGAAACCAAAGGAATTATAATTATACGCTGGGTGTTATTGGTCTGTCGATGGTTTTAATGTGTGTTAGTTTGGCAGCAGTTTGGCCAGGGAGAAGGGAGAATGAAAGCAGTTAAAGCCAGAGTTACCCGAGGACTAGTATTGGAAGCATTAGTGCCTACTTGTGACAACAGCGGGGCGAAGTTGTTAAAAATATTTTCCGTGAAAGGACATAAGACCGTCAAAGGGAGAGTTCCTTCCGCGGGTGTAGGAGATTTGGTCATGGCTTCCGTTAAAAAAGGTAAATTAGAAATGCGTAAAACCGTAGTGATGGCCGTAATTGTTCGGCAGAGAAAAGAATACCGCCGGCCAGACGGAACCAGAATCAAATTTGAAGATAATGCTGCTGTCGTTTTAAAAGATGACAAAGGCAACCCTAAAGGAACTATCTTTAAAGGGCCTATTGCCAAAGAAGTGGCTGAACGTTGGCCTTTAGTAGCAAAAGTAGCGGACATGGTTATTTAAAATGGTTAAAAGAAGTTTTTCAACAAGCTGGAAGAGGAGCATTCAAGTGCGCAAACAGCGCAAATATAGATACAATGCTCCCCTGCACATCAAGCAGAAGCTGGCTCACGTGCATTTATCTAGCGAATTGAGAGGAAAATATGGCCTGCGTAATATTCAAATTAGAAAAAATGATACTGTCAGAGTCTTACGAGGAAAATTCAAAAAGAAAGAAGGAAAAATTGAACATGTTAATTTGAAAAGAGAAAAAGTGCAGATTACCGGGCTAGATTATATTAAGAAAGATGGCACTAAAGTTTTAGCAACTTTTGCCCCTTCCAATTTGATGATTTTAACTTTAGATTTAAGTGATAAAAAAAGAAAAATGAAATTAAAAAAGCATGAGGATCAGAAAGTAGAACTGAAAGCAACCAAAACGGGAGTTGAAGCTAAAAAATGAAGAATCACTTGAAAAGAGCGGTATCCCCTAAAACGTGGATAATCAACAGGAAAGAAAATAAGTTTACGATTAGACCTAACCCGGGCGCACATGCATTAGCAAACGGATTACCTTTAGGTATTGTTTTAAGAGACAAACTTAACTTAGCTTCCACTACCGGAGAAATTAAAAAAATCCTGAACAATCAGGAAATTTTAGTCGATGGAAAAAGAAGAAAAAATCACCGCTTGATTGTTGGTTTATTTGACGTAGTTTCCATTCCCCTGATTTCAAAGAATTACCGTTTGCTGGTTGATACCAAAGGAAGACTAATATTAATAGAGATCTCTGCAGAAGAAAGTAAAATTAAATTAAGTAAAGTCGTAGGAAAAACAGTTTTGCGGGGAGGAAAAATTCAATTTAATTTACATGATGGCAAAAACATCCTTACTGATAAAGAAGCTAAAATAGGAGACAGTTTTGTTTTAAGTCTGCCTAAAATAGAAATTAAAAAAATCCTGCCGTTTAAAGAAGGAGCTTATGTCTTTTTAACTAAAGGAAAACATGCCGGAGATACCGGGGTTTTAAAAACCGTTAAAGGCGTGGAAGCAACTTATTCAGCTAGAAATACTAACATTGATACAGCCAAAGAATACTTTTTTGTTGTCGGCGAAAACAAAGCAGAAATAAACTTAGGGAAAACCTTAGAGGAATAAACGGATAAGAAAAATGACCAAAGAAAATAAAACTAATCCCATGCGGGAAATCAGAATAGAGAAGATTACCTTAAACGTGGGAATAGGCAAAAGTGAAGACATGTTAAAGAAAGCTTTGATTTTACTACAAAAGCTTTCTCCGGTCAAACCCGTTAAAACAATTACTAAGAAAAGAATCCCGGGTTGGGGATTGCGTCCTGGTTTAGCTATTGGTTGTAAAGCGACTATCAGAAAAAATTGCCCTGAATTATTAAAACGATTATTAGCAGCAAAAGAAAATACTTTAATGGAAAAAAATTTTGACAAAGAGGGTAATTTTTCATTTGGAATTCCCGAATATATTGATATTAAAGGATTAGAGTATGATCCAGAATTAAAAATAATGGGTTTAGAAGCAGCAATTACTTTAGAAAGGCCCGGTTTTAGGGTTAAGAAAAGGAAACTTAAGCCGACCAAAGTAGGCAGGAAGCACGAAATCACCAAAACAGAAGCAATCGCTTTTGTAAAAAATTTAGGAGTTAATGTAGTAGCAAAGCAAATTCAATAAATAATCAACTTAAAAATAAACAAAAATAAAATTAAATAAAAATAAAAAAAATCAAAAAACAAAGGAAGAAAATGACCACTAGCGATTATCGAAAAGCATTTACACAACTGGACCACAAACCAATTAAAAAAGCAAAGTTCATCAAATTTAACCGTCCTAAAACCAGAACCTGTGGCACAGCTCTTAGAAAATGTAAAAACTGTGGTCGAATGGGCGGGCACATCAACAAATATGGGCTGCACTTATGCAGACAATGTTTCCGGGAAATGGCTCCGGATTTGGGGTTTAAGAAATTTAATTAATGATAGCGAGGTTATGAAAAAATGTTGAACGATCCATTGGCGGCTGCATTAACAAAAATAATCAATGCGGAAAGAATCGGAAAGAAAGCAGTACTGATTAAGCCCGCCTCTAAAATAGTTAAGAAAATACTTACACTTATGAATGAGCATAGTTACATCGGTTCATTTGAAGAAATTACTGATGGAAAATGCGGGATGTTAAAAGTTAATCTGCTGGGAAACTTGAATAAATGCGGGGTTATTAAGCCTCGGTTTTCCACTAAGAAAAATAATTTCGAGAAATGGGAAAAACGTTATCTGCTGGCAAAGGATTTTGGAATAATTTTTGTTTCCACTCCACAAGGGGTTTGCACCCATATTATGGCTAAAGAAAAAGGGACCGGGGGCAAATTGTTAGCTTATTGTTATTAAAGTTTATTGTTAAAAATAGTTAAAAGAAAAAAATGAAAGAAGACCTAACTCGGGAAATTGAACTTAAGGATAAAATTAGTGCACGATTAGAAAATAATACCCTTAAAGTAAAAGGGCCCAAAGGCGAATCCGAACGGGTTTTTGTGCATCCGGGTGTTTTTTTAACCATAGAAGGAAATAAAATTGTCTTAAGAGCTCCAAAAGCCACCAAAAGAGAAAAGAAAATCATTGGCGCTTTTGAAGCTCACATCATCAACATGGTCAAAGGTGTAGAAAAACTTCATGAATATAGGCTAAAAATCTGTTCCGGACATTTTCCTATGAGTGTTTCCATTTTCGGAAGCGAATTTGTAATCAAAAACTTTATGGGGGAAGTTGTACCTCGAAAAGTTCATTTAGTTAAGAATGTGGATGTAAAAATAAATGGCAACATCATTACTATCATCAGTTTAGATAAAGAAGCTGCCGGACAAGCTGCAGCACAAATAGAAAGTTTATGTCGGGTAACCAACCGCGATCGCAGGATTTTCCAGGATGGTTGTTATATTATCCATAAAGCGGGGAAGGACTTATAAAAAATTAAAAATGGCAATCAAAGAATTATTAGCATTACGGCGGAAAGCAAAGAAAAAGCAACCTTACTTTATAGTTAAGGAATCTAATTTTGTAGACCGAATTAAAGTTCGCTGGAGACATCCGCGAGGAAGGCACTCTAAAGTCAGGCAGATGCATGTAGGAAGGCCGGTTTTGCCCCGTCCAGGATTTGGATCTCCCAAAGCCGTTAAAGGACTGCACCTCTCAGGATTAGAGATAATCGTAGTTCATAATAGTACTGAACTTTTGGCTTTGAATGCCAAAACGCAAGGAGCAGTTATAGCAAAAATAGGTCAGAAAAAAAGAATTGAATTGCTTAAGCTTGCCCAAGAGAATAAAATTACCGTCTTAAATGTCAAAGATGTACCTAAAAAAGTAGAAACTATTGAAAAAGAGTTTGAAGAAAGAAAAGCTCTTCGAAAGAAAAAGTTGGTTGAAGCCAGCAAGAAAGAAGAAGATAAAAAGAAAAAAGAAGAAGAAAAGAAAAAGAAAGAAGAAAAAGAGAAAAAAGAAAAAGCAGAGAAAGAACAAGCTGAAGCAGCTGGCGAAACTGCAGAATCTGAAACCGAAGCGGTTAGTGAAGAAGAGAAACAAAAAGAAATAGTTGAAAAGACCATTACCAAAAGAAGATAATCACAAAAATAAACTAATAAATAAACCAAAATCAAAAATGAGAAATAAAAAAGAACTTGCGGGAAAAGTAATGAAAACTTCACCTTATAAAGTGAAGTTTGTAGCCGGTGCGCTTGGAGATATCAAAAAAGCAATTACTCGTTCAGATATTCGCGGATTGATTGCCGTTCACAAAATTGTAAAAGACAGAACTAACCTCCATTCCCGCGCAGGAGCACGTAAAATTGCTGCACAAAAGAAGAAAGGACGAAGAAGCGGTTTTGGATCCCGAAAAGGTTCAAAAAATTCCCTTGTTAATAAGAAAACAAAATGGATTACCCGAATCAGAGCTCAGAGAGAGCTATTAAAAGATTTGCGTGACAAAACTATTATCCCTACTCAAACTTATCAGATGCTTTGCTTGAAATGTAAAGGCGGATACTTTAGGAATAGAAGACACATCAAACTTTACTTGAAGGAGCAAAATTTAGTTCAAATTAAAAAATAAACCAAAGTAAAATAAACCAAAACTAAATAAATAAAAAAACCCAATTAAAATTTACGGAAAATAAACAATAAACAAAAATTAAAATTACAAAATGGCATCCTTAAAACCAAAAACAGTTCCTTTCCATCGGGAAAGAAAAAGAAAAACTAACTATCTTAAAAGATTGAAATTACTTTTATCTAAAAAGAAAAGGGTAGTTATCCGATTTAGTAATACTAAAATAAATACGCAGTTGGTTGAATTTGCACCTACCGGTGATAAGGTTTTAGTTGCAATCGATTCTTTTGTCTTAAAAAAATTAGGCTGGAAATTTTCCTGTAAAAATTTACCTGCAGCTTATTTAACCGGTTTAGCCTTTGGGAAAAAAGTTCTAAAAGAAAGACATCAAGAAGCTGTTTTTGATACTGGTGCTAAAGCGCCTTTACATAAAGGAAAAGCTTATGCTTTTTTGAAAGGGGCATTGGATGCAGGATTAACCATTCCACATGGTGCCGATAAAGACATTTTTCCTAGTGACGAAATCTTAACTGGAAAACATATTCAAGAAGATTTAGAAAATGTTAAGAAAGCAGGTTCAGGAAAAAGATTTACGCAATATTTAAAAAGCGACGGTGAGCATAAAAAAATAACCGATGCTTTCGAACAAGTTAAAAAGAAAATTATGGGTAATTAAGATTTAAAATGGACACAATACCAGAAGCAATTGAACCTTTAGGGCCAATTGAAAAAGAACTTGTAGGAGAAGCTGAAGATAAAAGATCTCAGCTTGAACGAGATTGGGTTCCTAAAACCGCTTTAGGAAAAAAAGTTAAAGATGGAACTATTACGGATATTGAAGATATTTTTAATGCCGGAGATACTATTCTTGAATCAGAAATTGTTGACGTTCTTTTGCCGGATTTAGAAGAAGATTTATTATTAATTGGGCAAGCCCGAGGTAAGTTTGGCGGCGGACAAAGAAGAATCTTTAAACAAACGCAGAAAAAAACTCAAGAAGGAAATAAACTTAAATTCACTACCTGTGCTGTGGTTGGAAATAAAAATGGTTATGTTGGCATAGGATTAGGTAAAAGCAAAGAAACTGTTCCGGCCAGAGATAAATCCAAAAGAAGCGCACGCCTGCATTTAATGAGAATACGCCGAGGCAGCGGTAGTTGGGAATCTGACTCCCGTGAACCTAATTCAATTCCTTTTGCAGTAGAAGGCAAATGTGGTTCTGTAATTGTAAAATTAAAACCTGCACCTAGAGGAAAAGGCTTATGCATTGAGAGAGAATGTGCTAAAATACTTCGGTTAGCGGGAATCAAAGATATTTGGAGTAAAACGGAAGGGCAAACGGGAACTAAAATCAATATGGTTTTTGCATTAATCGGCGCTTTAAAGAAAGTTTCTGAAGTTAAAATTGCTCCCGGCGATGTGCAGAAGTTAAACATCATTGAAGGAAAACTAAAAGAAACCAGAAAAGAAGGCGCTGAATGATAATAAAGCAAAGATTAAAAAATAAAAAATAACCGTACTATTAAAATAAAAAATTAAATTAAAAATGATGATTATGATAAAAATAAAATTAAAAAACAAAAGAAAAATAAAATAATAAAAATGACCGATGAAAATAAGATTGGTGCGGAAGAGAACAAAACTTCAGCAGGAGAAATCGCTAACAGATTAAGGTCAATTTACCAATCATATCATTGCGAAAGCGATTTGCCTAGGCAGGAAGATTTAGTTGCAGTAATAGATAAAGATCCTAGCTTAGGCAAAATGTTGCAAGATACTATGAATCTTAGTAATCCACTGGGCGATTTGGCTCCAATTTCCTATGAAGGAGCATTAAGCGAGGTTAAAAAAACAGGAAGATTTCAGAATGCGAAAAATGCATTAGCAGTTGCAATAGCAAGCGCGTATGAATTTGAAGCCGCCTCTCCATTACTATTGGGTGCGGGAATCACTTTAGCGATGCAAGAGTTATTTTCATTCAATTCAGCTCGAGCTAAAAAACATATGGAGTTGCATAATCAAGAAGCAAGAAGAAATTTTCGCAATGTAAAAAGAGGTATAGAATATGACTTATACGAAGCTTTAGGGCAGGATGAAAAGTGCCGGGCTTTGTTGCGGCTTGAACGTGAGGAATTTGGACCTTTTGGGTTTGAACCTGAGTTTAAAAATGAAAGAGAGAAATAAAAATAATTATTAAAATCATAACAATGGCTGAAAAAAATAAAAAAAGCAAAAACGAAAAAGAATCCAAAGAAGGAAAACTAGCCGTCGTTTTAGTTAGAGGTTTAGTAAAAGTACCTCGGCCGATTAAAGAAACTTTATTTCTCCTGAATTTAACTCGAAAAAACCACTGCATAGTTTTAGAAAATAATTCTGTAAATCAAGGAATGCTGGTAAAAGTTAAAGATTATATCACCTGGGGAGAAATTAGTCCGGAAACTTTTCGAGGATTAATTCAAAAGAGGGGAGAACCTTTCTTACAAAGAGAAACCGATTCAAAAGGTAAATATACTTACAAATATTTAACCGTTGCAGGCAAGAAGTATAAAAAATATTTCCGCTTAAATCCGCCCCGCAAAGGATTTGGCAGAAAAGGAATAAAAGTTTCCTTCAATGCCAGCGGGGGATTAGGTTATCGCGGTGAAAAAATGAATGATCTAATCATGAGGATGCTGTAAAGATGGTGGTCAAAAAGAGAAAAAAAGTAGGCAAGTACCGGGGCAAGGGCAGCGGTACGCATGGCGGCGGCGCCCGTAAGAAAAGAAGGGGTGCAGGAAGCCGCGGCGGCCGGGGAAGAGCAGGAAGCGGAAAAAGAGCCGGGCATAAAAAGTATGGCATTGTCTTAGGCCGCCGGGGATTTACTTCTAAAAGCACTACTCCAGCAAGCAAAACCTTGAATGTAGGAACTTTTACAACTGATTTTGTACATAAGTCGATGGCTGCCGGAAAAATAATTAAAGAAGGAAATTATTATTTAATTGATTTAGCTAAATTAGGTTATACTAAATTATTAGGTGCAGGAAACACGGCATTTAAATTAAAAATCAAAGTCTCTTCATGCAGTCCTCAAGCAGTAGAAAAGATTGAAGCTGCAGGCGGAGAAATTATTTTTTTAGCTAAAAAATCTTCTGAAGATTCTTCTGAAGATAAAACTAAGGTTAAAGAGTAAAATGTCTTTATTGGATAAAATCATCTTTAATCTCCCCGAAGTAAGAGGGCCGAAACAAAAGAGGCTGCCTTTTAAGGAGAAACTGAAATGGACGCTAATTGCTTTAGTCCTATTCTTTGTCATGGGTTTTGTTCCCCTGTTTGGCTTAGGAGAAAACGCCCTGCAGCAATTTGAATTTTTATCTATCATCTTGGGCGCTTCTTTTGGAAGTATTATTTCTTTGGGAATCGGCCCTTTGGTTACTGCTTCCATCGTCCTGCAATTATTGGCAGGAACCGGAATTTTAAAGTTGGATTTAACTACTGTAGAAGGCAGGCAGCGCTTTCAGGGTTTGCAAAAAGTGTTGGGGATCTTTTTCATTATCTTTGAATCTTCCATCTATGTTTTAATGGGGGGTTTAGCTCCGGCTGCGGAATTGGCCGGAACGTCGTTATATACCCAACTAGAATTTCTGTTGATTTTCCAATTAATTTTGGGCGGCTTGGTCATTATGTATATGGACCAAATGGTTACCAAATGGGGATTTGGGTCAGGGATCAGTTTATTTATTGTCGGCGGAGTGGCGCAGCAGGTTTTTATCCGTGCATTTAACTTTTTGCCTTCGCCAACCAACCCGGATATTGCTGCTGGGGCTATTCCGGCCTTTTTTCAGTCTTTAGCTGCCGGTGATGTCACTACCGCAACTTTGCAGATAGCAGCAGTCGTTTCTACGATGGTGGTATTTGCCATTTGCGTTTATGCTCAATCCATGAAAGTGGAAATTCCCCTTTCTTTCGGCAAAGTTCGCGGGCAGGGAATCAGATGGCCTTTAAATTTCTTTTATACTTCTAACATCCCGGTAATTTTAGTTGCAGCTTTAATGGCTAATGTTAATTTATTTGCCAGCCTATTAGAAAAATGGGGCTGGCCATTGTTAGGAAAATTTTCAGGAAATTCTCCCATCAGCGGATTGGCTTATTGGTTAAGTTCGCCTGATTTGGTGCAAAATATCATTAAAGGGAGTTTTAATTTATCTCAGTTGGGCCAAGCTTTAATTTATATTATTGTGTTTATAACTGGGTCGGTCATCTTTAGTATTTTCTGGATGCAAACAGCCAATATGGATGCTCGAAGCCAGGCCAAACAGATTCTTTCTTCAGGATTGCAGATTTCCGGTTTTAGAAGTGATGAACGCGTTTTGGAAAAAATTTTAGGCCGGTATATTTGGCCGTTAACGATTGTGGGCGGAGCAGCGGTAGGTTTATTAGCAGCTTTAGCAGATTTAACCGGTGCGCTTTCCGGCGGAACGGGAATGCTCTTGTCAGTAATGATTGTTTATAAGTTGTATGAAGATATTGCCAAGCACCACCTGATGGATATGCATCCGGCTTTAAGAAAGTTTATGGAGTAAATAACGAGGTTATTTGTTATGATTCAAAAAGTATTAAAACCATTGAATCTGCTTTCTTTAAAAGGTTCACTTTTTTCTTGCGGCCAGGAGTATGGTGAAATTTTTAGGGATGAAATAGTTCAATTTTTAGAACAGGAAACTAAACCTAATTTTGGAAGAATCGTTTATGCGCAACAATGTTTAAAAGAAGTCCAAAGGTTTACTCCTCAAACTTATACTTTCATGAAAGGAATGAATAGGGGTTCTGGGTTAAGTTTAGAAGAGTTAACTTTAATTATGCTTCATGAAGAGATTGTTCATCAAGAACATTGTACGGGTATTTTGGCAAGAGGATCTTCAACAAAAAAACAACAAACAATATTGGGGCAAAATTGGGATTGGCACCCCAATAAATCTTCTTTTGCTGGACTTTTGGAGTTGACACTAAAAGAGCGACCAAGATCAATTGCTTATACTTATCCAGGATTATGGTTTTCACAAGGAATTAACAAGAAAGGGTTGGGCCTGGTTTGGACTGGTGCAGGTTATTATCCTTTGGTTAGGCCCAAAGTTGGAATCCCAACGTATGCTCTCATATCAGAGATTTTTAAATTTTCTGACGTTACTTCAGTATTAAAATACCTTCAAGAAGTTAAAAATGCCGGTTGTTTTATTTTTTTACTTAGCGATAAAAACAAAAAGGGGGCTGTAGTCGAAGGAATTCCAGGTAAATTAGTTATTTCTCAGACCGATGAAATTTATGTTCGGGCTAACCACTATGAATTTGCTGAAACGGTTAGATCTAGTAGACAAAATTTACATTTATCACAAGTTACTGATACTAAAATTCGTAGTTTATATGCTCATAACCAGCTTAAAAAAGATTATGGTCAAATTTCAACAAGAACAGCCCAAAATTTATTGTCAAGTAATAAATTAAGATACAATTTTAGCGACCATATGACTATCGATAGTTTTGTTTTAATTGCTGAAGAAAGAGCTTTGTTAAACAAAAGAGGCGGTTCTGACTCTAAAGGGTGGAGAATCTATACTTTTTAATTTTTTATATCTAGAAATTTAAGCGTTTTCTTACACCATAACCTTTATAAATCATTCAATATCAATTAAGCTTTATGTCTTTTTTAGATCCGGTTTTGAATCCAGTACTTATGCCTGTGATAGAATTAAGCCCTTTTTTAGCTATTATAGTCTTAGCTTTTGTTCTTTCGGTATTGATTACTTTAGCTTATAAATATTTCACCAATCAAGCAGAAATGAAAAAGTTGAAAGATCAGCAGAAAGAGTATCAGAACAAAATGAAAGAGCTGCGTTCCCATCCAGAAGAGATGATGAAAGTACAGAAAGAAGCTATGAAAGCCAATCTGGATTATATGAAACAATCGTTTAAACCAACGCTGATTACGATGCTGCCTATCCTGTTAATTTTTGGCTGGATGTCTGCGCATTTAACTTACGAACCGCTGCTTCCCGGAGAAATGTTTGGAGTTACGGCTGAATTTAAAGAAGGAATTATCGGGCCGGCAGACTTAATTGTTCCGGAAGGAGTAGAACTGCAGCCGCAAGCCGAGCAGGAAATTAATGCTGGAAAAGCTACCTGGAATCTTAAAAGTCCGGCAGGAACTTTTTTTATTACTCTCAAAAAAGGGGAGCTGGAACAAAATAAAAAAATTACTGTGGCCGAAGAATTAAAATATGAAGAGCCTATTTCTATTTATCAAAATTCAGAGATTGAAAAAATAACTGTTCATCATAATAAGCTGAGACCTTTGGGGCGAGAATTTGTCGTGCCCATAGTTAATTGGCAACCCGGCTGGTTAGGGGTTTACATTATTTTTTCACTGATTTTTAGCTTAGGGTTGCGGAAAATCTTTAAACTGTATTAAAATATTTAACTAAAATTTAAAAAGTTAAAGATAAAACTTAAATTTAAAAAACAAAATTAAATAAACTAACTAAAATAAAAAGTTAAGATATAAAAAATAAAATTTAAAAAACAAAATTAAATAAACTAACTAAAATAAAAAGTTAAGATATAAAAAATAAAATTTAAAAAACAAATAAAAAAGAACATAGGGGGTTTTTTAATGATGGAAGAAATTAAACCAAACATGGAAGAAAATAAAGAATTTAATCAGGATACTTTTTATAAAGTTCCTAAAAAGAAAATGGAATTAAATTATTGGAAAGTGGGCGCCTTAAGCTTACTAATTTTGTTAGTGGTTTCCTTAGTTACTAACTTTAATCTTTATCAAAGTGGAGATTCTAAAGACGAAGCCGCAGCCAAAGCTTTAGATTTTATTAATACTAATTTACTGCAAGGGAAAACCGTAGCTGATCTAGAAGCAGTAGAAGATCAAGGAGATGTTTATATGATGAAATTATCCGTCTCTGGTCAAGAAATCGAAGGATACATCACTAAAGACGGAAAATTGTTTTTTCCGCAGGCGATTAGCTTAACTGAAACTCCTCTCCTGGAAGAGGCTGTACTTCCTGCTGAAGTGGTTAAATCCGATAAGCCTAAAGTAGAATTATTTGTGATGAGCCACTGCCCTTACGGAACACAGATTGAAAAAGGAATGTTGCCGGTAGCTTATCTCTTAGGCAATAAAATAGACTTTTCCGTTAAATTTGTCTTTTATTCCATGCACGGAGAAACTGAAGTTAAAGAGCAATTAAATCAATATTGTATTCAAAAAGAGCAGAAAAGCAAATTTTTAGATTATCTAAAATGCTTCTTAGACGAAGGCGATGGAAAAAGTTGTTTGGTTACCGCTAAAATAGACCGGAGCAAGTTAGATTCCTGTACCGCTAAAACCGATCAGGACTTTTCAGTCATGGATAATTTAGCCGACCAGTCTTCCTGGCTGAGTGGGCAATTTCCTCTATTTGATATCAATAAAGCCGACAATGAAAAATATGCTGTCCAGGGATCACCTACTTTAATCGTTAATGGAGTAATGGTTTCAGCTGGTCGAGATTCCGTCAGTTTACTGAATGCAGTCTGTGCTGCTTTTAATACGTCTCCAGAAGAATGTAAGATAAAATTGGAAGCAACCGTACCTTCAGCTGGATTCGGCTGGGAAGCCAGCGGAAATACTAATTTAGCTTCTTGCGGAAACTAAATTTTTATTTTATTTTTTACTTTTTTACGTTTTTTCTTCATTTTTTTCAGCAGGTGCATAGCTCGCTCGCACCCTGCTTTGATCTTTCATGAAAAGATAAGCAGGGCATCGTTGTCTTACGAAGCTTTGCGAATAGTGAGCAAAGTCACGAACGGAGCGACTTGAAGTCCTGTGCTCACTGGCCTCCACAGAAAAGAAACTACTTTTCTGGGATCCCAAAGGGATAGTTTTCCCTTTGCGGAAATTGGCGCTATGCACCTACTTTTTTAGCAACATTTATAAATAACCGTCGTTCTGAAGCATCATCCCAAGCGGATATATCTAGAGGCGACTCGGATCATAATTCTGAGCTCGCGAGGTTATAAAATGCCACGAGGAATGTTTAAATCAGGAAGATTCAGAAAAGTATTTGTAAAAGCACCTGGCGGAAGAACTAAATTACAGTATCGCCAGCGAAAACCATCTAAAGCCGTCTGTGCAGTCTGCAAAAAGCCTTTAGCCGGAGTTCCTAGAAAAGTGCCGGGAAAATTAACCGCTTTGCCTAAAACGGCCCGTAGACCAGAACGAAAATACGGCGGTAAATTATGTTCTGCTTGTACCCGAACTTTGTTAAAAAATAAAGTGAGGTTGTCACCATGAGCTTATTTGAAGTTGGAAGATTATGTGTAAAGATTGCTGGCCGTGATTCTGGCAGTAAATGTGTAGTCGTGGAAGAATTAAGCACCAGTTATGTTATGATTGACGGTAATGTCCGCAGAAAAAAAGTAAATATTAAACATTTAGAGCCTTTAGCGGAAACAATTGAACTAAAGAAAAAAGCTGCGCACGAAGAAGTCAAAGCCGCTTTTGAAAAATTAGGTTTACCCGTCTGGGATAAAAAATCTAAAAAAGTTGCTGCTCGACCTAGAAAGCAGAAGAAGAAAGCAGAAAAACCTGCTGAAGAAAAGCCTAAAAAGAAGGCAAAAGTAGAAGCAGCTAAAGAAGAATAAATTTCTTTTTTGGTTTCTGGTGTGTTTTGAGCAGAAGTATGGCTAAAGAATACGATCCCAAAGAAGCACGAAAGGAAATCTTTAAACCTTTAGAAGAAAGAGTTATTGATTATGCTAGTAAATTTAACAAAGCTAGCGAAGTTGCTCAAAAACTAAAGCACGATTACCGTACTAACGCTAAAGATCCTCTTTCTGTATTAGACGAAGTGTGTGGCGAGCAGCCAGTAGAAGAAAAAGCTATAGTTAAGTCTAAAAGGCCAGCTTACCGAACCATTGCAGATGTAGTCGCAGTTGCCGGTGTGGGAACCTTAGAGTTAATACATAAAACCCGCTGGTATTATCCTCTTTTAGGAGCATTGCCGGGAAAATATCAGGAAAAGATTGCTGACAAAAGAAAAGAGAAGGCAGTATATTACATTATTTCAAGTGCAATTTTAGAATCAGCAGCATTAGGGGTTACAGGTTGTTTACTTTTTGGGCCAGTAGCTTTACTTCCGGTTCTACTTTATTCAGGTATTATTAATGGGGGAAGGAGTTTGGCCACAGCGACAGAGATAGACCTTAATTGGGGTAGCCTTTTTGTAACTCTTCCTTACTACCTCGCTTTGGGTGCTATTCTAGGCATCACTGCTGCGGGAAAAGCAATTAAAAATAGTTACACTTCTGCCTGGGAGAAAGGAAAGGCTTTAAATTTTAAATTAGAACCCCAAACTTTAAGAATCAAACAAGCTGAACCTGCGCAAATAGTAGACGCAGAATTAATCGAAGCAGAGCAAGAAGTTGAAGACTTCTTAGCAGAAGAAGACATCAGATCGCAAAATTACTCTTAAATTAATTCAAACAATTCTTCTGCATCCAATTCAAAACCGACTACCGGCACAGCTAGATTCCAATTGGTAATGGTCTGCGGATGCAGTTCGCCGATACTGCCGATTTTTTTCTCGCCAACCAATATTTTCCCCACTCTTCCGGTAATGAATCGCACATCAATACTCTCTTTAATTGAACTTTCCAATCCTAAAGCATTCATTAATGCATCTAAAATCTGTTTGATTTCCGTAAAATCGGTTTTCTCATGACAGAGCACCACAGCTAAATGTTCTTTTTCTCCAATACCCGTTTCAGTATTTTTATCCCAGCTAAATACTCGGCCGATTTCAAAGAAATTCTGCGGATATTCATTATGCTGGTTCTCGCTAAGATTTTTCATTAAGCAGGGCAGTAAAGAATTTCTAAGATGGTTGTAATCTCCCAGAGCATTATGAAGAGGAATAAGTTCCAAATCCAACTGCATTTTTTGATTCAGTTCTTCCGCAGTAATTAAATGATAATTTTTAACCTCCCATAAACCAAAACCAATCAACACTTCTCTAATTTTGTTTAGAAACTTTTCCAAGGGATCTTCCTGTCCAATTGTAGCTACTTTAGGTATTTCTTCTATGAAATTTTCATAACCATAAGCAATGGCAATATCTTCCACCAAATCGGCCTGATGCAATATATCGGTCCTATATGCCGGAATTAAAACTTCTCCTTTTTCATTCCCATAGCCCATTTTTTCTAACAATTCTAAAGCTTCTTTTTCAGATAATTTTAACCCTAAACGATTATTAACATAATTCAAATCTAATTTCATCTTTTCTGGAGTTAAGTTTGGACTGATTATTTCTCCTTCTGGATATACTAGCTTCAACGAATAAATTTTACCGCCCATGTCCGCTAAAGCGGCAACAATCATGTTAATCCCTTTGCTTAATACTGAGTAATCAAAACCGGAACATTCGATAAATACCTCTTCGGTCTCTGCGGTAATTCTTCCGGTAAGCTGGGAATTGATTATTGGGGGCATACTTAAGATAGCTCCTTTAGCGTCAATAAAAAAAGGAAACTTGGTTAATCCTTCCAGCAAATGTCCAAATTCTCGGCCGGTTTTGTGCCGGGATAAAATCTGTAAGCCCGTCATTTCTTCTGCCGATTCTAATGGGCGGAATTTTATTTTTTCTGGTGCATCGGCTTTGTAAGTAACCGGGAAAGAAATTTTTTCTAAAGGATAAATGCCAATAGCTACTTTTTTTCGGTTTCTTCCATAAGTAATATGTAGCTTTTCCTGAATTTGAATAATTTCTTTGATTTTTTCTTCATCAAAAGCTAAATTTTTTACAATGGCACAAGCAGTATAAGGCCGAATATCTTTCACGGAAGAATCAATGATAACTTTTTCTCCGCTGACAGCTACTGCATATTTACGCAATCCAGTTTTTACGCCGATAAAACTGGAGAATGCGCGAGCAAAACCCTGTTCAGATAATAAATCCGGCCGGTTAGGAAAGATTTCTAATTCGATTTCATCCCCTTCCATTTTTTCTAAATTGGTGCCTAACATACTAATCTGTTCTTTTAATTCTTCCACCGGCAATTTTTTGCCGACTAATTGTTCAAATACAGTTTTGTTTAAAGTTATGGTTGGCATTTATTTCAACCACTTTTTAATTTCTTTAATTTGTTTTGCATCATTCTTATATAGGTCTCTTAAATCAGTAAAACCCCAATATTCAGAGATGATTCTTTCCATGCCCTGTCCCCAGGCTAACACCGGGCAGTCAAATCCCAGCAAAGGTTTAACCACTTCTGGGCGGAAGATTCCTGCTCCGCCCAATTCAATCCATTCTTTTTTAATCGGATGAAATACATGTACTTCTAAGCTCGGTTCGGTGTAAGGAAAATGGGATGGCTGCATGCGCACTTTTTTATATCCCATTTTTTTATAAAATTGAGTTAAATATCCTTTAAGATGTTTTAAATTAGCTTTGGGGTCAACAACAATTCCTTCTACCTGATAAAATTCAAACAAGTGTTTCCAATCCAAAGTTTCATTTCTAAATACTTTTCCCACGGCAAAAAATTTTGCCGGTAAATCTTCTTTTTTTAGATTAGCCAAAGTATGCGCAGATAAAACGGTGGTGTGGGTTCGCAGCAATAGCTGTTCCGTTTCTTCCTTGGAAAATTTATATCTCCACCCCTTGCTGCCAGTATCTCCCCCATTTTCATGAACTACTTTTATTTTTTCCCACAGGGAAGGTAATTTTGCTTTTCCGGCCAGATAAAAAGTGTCCTGCATTTCTCTGGCGGGGTGATCCTGAGGAACAAATAAAGCGTCTAAATCCCAGAAAGCTGATTGGACATAATTGCCTTGCATTTCCTGGAAACCCATTTCCAAAAAAATCTTTTTGATATATTCAATAGCTTCATTTACAAAATGTTTTTTCCCCGGAAATTTATTAGGAACATTAATTTCTACATCATAGGCACGGAACTGCTGATCTTTCCAGCTTCCCGTTTTAAGCATCCCTGCAGTTAAACGGTTGATTACCTCTCCGCCCAAATCAGAAGAAGCTAAGGCTGTTCCTAATTCGGTAAGTTTAATAGTCGTAGTTTTAGATTCTTCTACAATTAAGAAATCTTTTCTTTTCTTTAATTCATCAAAAGCAAATTTTTCCACATCTTTAATGCTGTCTAAATCCACTGGAAATTCTTTCATTAAAAATAATTCTTCAAAAGTAGGTTTTTCCAATAATTTTTTACCCTGTTCAGTTATTTTTACCTGCAGAAGACCTTCTTCGCTTTTTTGCGTTTCAATGGCCACTTTTCTTTTTAGTAAACCTAAACAGGCATTAACTTCTTCCCGGCTTAATTTCGATTTTTTAGTAATAATGTTTAATCCTTTGTAATCATCAGCAAGTGCTTTTAAGAAAGCTTTTTCCGGCAGACCCTCTTTTTTATAACGCCGACCATTTTTGTTTAATAGGACTATTTTTTTCTTTTCAGTATTTATTTCCAGTACCGCTTTATTTTCCAGCCATTGCAGAGCGCGCATAACTTCGATTTCCTGTAATTTTGATTTTTGAACTATTTTTTGGAGATTGGTCTCTTCTTTTAAGCAAGGCAATACTGTTCTTTCCAAAGGGTGGAGTTTAGCAATCAAACTTTTTGCGTCCATAGCTGTTTAGAATGGCAATTTATTTATAAAATTATACCTTAAAAGGAAATAACGGAATTACTCAAATAAATAAAACTTCAAATCAAGATAAAATAGAACTAGGGCCTATAAACAAGAAGAATAAAAAAGATAATAAATTAAAAAAATAATTCAAGATTTATTTTGCGTTCCAAACAGAATTAAACATTTGGTCCATGGCGGTAGTGAAATAAGGCGTTTTAACCCATACTCCCAAATCATAAGAGGGATGTACTTCACTATCATCAAGCATCATAAATACTAAATCTTTTCCATCAACCGTCATAAACCGGGAATTCATTTTGCTGTTGTGTCTAATTTCAGCAACGTCTTTTAAACTTTCAGCAATTTTTTTATTTTCTTTAGTAATCGGAGCAGAAATTCTTATTTTTACTCCTTTCTTGTTAGCTTTTTCAAATGAAGATCTTAATCCTTCTACTTTGCGCATGAATCCTTTTTCAGTAGTCATGATGTTTACATTTTTTTGTGCTTCTTTGATAAGCAAATCTAAATGGTTGTAAAGATTATTTCTTCCCCGTAGGCAGCTGCTGATATCTGTTGGATCAACCAGATTGATCCCATTATTATGCAACGTTTCTAATTCCTGCAGCAAATCTGAACCTCGGATTGAATCTAATCTTTTTATTTTTTCCTGAGCTACTACTTGCATATTCTTTTTAACCCGGTCTACCACTTCACTAGGGTGGATAGCAATATATTTAATGGGTTTTCCTAATTTCATAACTACAAAACCCTTTTTTTCTAAAGATTCCAGAACATCATAACTTCTTGAACGGGGTACGTCAGCAATATCAGACAATTCTCCCGCAGTAGAAACCCCTCTACTAAGTAAAGAAGCCCATAACTTAACTTCGTATAAGTTTAAGTCAAAATAACGCCTTAATTGGCTAAGTAATTCGTCTTTAACAATCATTTTTCCAAACCCCCTCTTTTAAACACATCTTTATATTTTACTTTATTTTTTTAATAATTTATTTGTTACTAGGTTATCAGTAAATTAAACTACTATTAAAAGGTTGTGGTTTTACAAAATATAGAAAATTATAAATACTTGTACTCAAATGAATTAAATTGGTGATGATTATGGTAGAATATGTCATAGGTAAAATTGTTGAAGGTGAGAAACTGCTGAATGGTGGGATTGTACTTACAATATCTGAGCATTCTGGTATGTTTCAGTCGAGAGGAAAGATGCAATTGCTCCTGGATGCGAGGGCAGCCAGAGATTTTACTAGACATTTTCCACGTGAGGTTATTGGAAGAAAATTAAGAGGTAAGAGGGGTCAGCCATTACCTTTTACTGTTCTTAAGTATTTTGCTGACAGAAAGATAACAATACTTATTGAGTAGATTTAGACAAAGCTGCCATTTTCTTCTTTATTTTTATATATCACTTCATTCTCTGGATAGGATGCTTCTTAAAATTACTTTGCGACGAAATTTTCCTACATTAGGTAGGGCAAGAACTTAACAATGATTCCCCAATACGTTAAGTCCATTGCTTATATCTAAGAATGGCGGCAACTCCTCCCAATCCGTCTAATTTCTTGCCGCTGTCGTTTTTTGAGGAAATAATATGGATTTCTCCTTTTAAAGCATCAACTTGTTTCATACCTGCATCAATTTCCTGAAATTTTTCGGTTACTCTTTTTTTCCGGACGAATTCGTCAGTAAGCAGCAGTTTTTGCACCGCTCCCGAATCAATTGCTTCCATTACTGGTTTCCAGCCATAGACTGCTTTTTCGTTCTTGTTGATTTCGCATAATAATTCTTCTATTAATAGCTGTTCTTCCCGTGCTTTGCTGTTTTTTAACAGTTCGCCTAACTCTGGGCGCCGAAGAACTTCATCTAAAGATCTTTCGCTGACATCTGAAGCCGTTGCTAAGAATATTTTCTTTTTTAATTCCGGCGATTTTATTTTTTTAAAGAGATCTTCTTTATAAAAAGCCGGAGAAGCAAGAATAATACTTTCAGGTTGATAACGGCTATCATAATCTCCTAAAGCTTTAATAATTTCTTCCTGAAAATCTTTTTTTACTTCGACCGTCCGGGTTTTTTTAGGTACATCTCCCTGAAGTTTAATTAAAACTTCATAACCCTGCCTTTTGGTTAAGGCAAATAAAACTTCTTCCCGGTCAAAGAGGCAGAGGAGATAATTATATTTTTTTTCACTGGCTTCCTGTAATTTTTGTTTCTGATATTCCAGCCAATGTGGTTTTTCTAACGAAAATTCACTTCCTAGTTCTAATGGAATAGCTTGATAACTTTCTCTAGGGATATCTTCCGGCCCTTCCTTGATTTTTCCGTTGATTCTTAAACTGGTTTCAGTTAATTCCACCGTTTCTGCTTCAATTTTCAGAGTATAAGTTTTTTTAGCTACTTTAGCGTTTTCTCCGGTTCCAATCTTAATTTTTCGGGTAGTTTTTCCCAGAACTAAATCTCCGGCATCAATTAAGTGGCTTAAATACCAGAGGTCATCCAGATCATTAACTCTTAATTTTACCAAACCTTTCCGAAAATCTTTAGTGATTATATCCATAAACGAACTTAAGCGGGGAAGAATATAAAAAGGTTGGGGAAATAAAAAGTAAAAAATTGGATTAAAAAGAAAAATTATTCTTTAGCTTTTTTACAACAGTAATATAACATACCACCAAGATAAGCACCAGCGACGGCTGCATTGAGAAGCCCTACAGTTAAGTTTGCTGAAGAAACTTTTTCTATTGCGTACCATGCAGAATCGTAGGCCTGTTGCGTAAGTTCAGGTGCTTTTGACAATTCAACTTGAAATGCTGCTGATTTCATGCCTGCATGTGATATAATGTTTTCTAAAGCTAGACTTCCAAAAACTGTTGCACTAGCACCACTCACAATCGCCACTAACCAGTCAAATTTTTCCATGCGTTTTCCCTCAACTCTATTTCTCATAAAATACATTTAAAACAAGATTTCCTAACTGCAGGCGGTACATTCTTGCTTCATTTAACTCTGTTTGCTCAAACCGATTTCCGTCTAAAAAACTGCCATACTTAGAATTTAAATCAGTTAAAATTATGTGATTGCTAATATCCAGTTGTAAATGTCTCCTGCTTACACTGCCATGGCCGATAGCCAGAATAGCCAAGCTTTCAGCAGCAGAGGGAGGATTTTCCGTATCCGAAAATAAAGTTATTAAGTGCTTTCTAATAATGTAATATCGGCCGCTTTTCTCAATTATGGTATTTAACCCTTCCGGTCCTGCGATGGTTAAGGTCATTGTTCTTATCCTCCAACTGTAACGATGAATTCTGGGGGTTATTTATAAATGTTGTGCTTGTTTTTACTTGGCCGTAGTCAACAGGGGAAATAAAATAACTTCGAATCCAACTGAAAATGAAAATAAAAATAACCGCCCCTTTGTATACGGCAGTGATAGAAATAACTGAACCAGAAATTAATCAAAAATATCAACATCGAGAGGACCAGGTTTACGCTACTTTAGCCATTCATTTAACCAGCGCGCTAGCTTTTCTTAATGCTCCTGATGAAGCAAAATTAGAATTGCTGGTTTTGGATAGACAGTGCCTTGACCAAAAGGCAGAAATTGTTCGGTCTTTTCGGCAGCGTCCTAATTCCTTCCAACCACATTCAATATCACCCCCAACACCAGCTCCAACACGACCTACAATAGAAATCACCATTAACGAAAAGCCCAAAGGCCCGTTAGATCCATCAAAATTAAATTAAACTTATTTAAAAATTTTTTAAAATTATTTAATTTATTAAACTTCTTTTTTTATTCCAAATCCAAGTGCAAACTCCTCGCCCACAATCTTTATATATAACTAAACATTCTTGAGGAGTATGAAAAGAGGTCAGGCCCCTACGGCGGCAGGTACAGCTGTATTATTAGCTATTATTGCAGCATTAATAATTATGTTTATTATTCTGATTCCTCCTCAGGAAAGAGCTAAATTATTAGAAGAAGATTCTGAAGAGAGCAGCAGTACCAGCACAGAAATAGACACAGTTGTTTCAACAAAGAATTTGTTAACAACTTCACCGGGAAGAATTGATTATTTAGCTCAAAAAGAGATTGAACATCCTTTGCCAGTAATTAATATTCGCACTAAAACAGAAGATAAAATTTTAGCTGAAAAAAATATTGCTTATGCTAAAAGGGGCGTTTTTTCTGAAGAAGTCAGCACTTTTACGTTTGATATTCCAGATTTAGAGCATACCGAAGGGGGTTTGCTGGCCTTAAATGTAGTTCAAATTTCTGGAGGTAAATTAATTATAACCTTAAACGATGAAAAAATCTTTAATGCGGAGGTAAGCGCAGGAAGCACTGAAACCATTAGTATTCCCCAAAACCTGCTGCGCGCAGAAAATGTTCTTATCTTTGCAATTTCTTCGCCCGGATTAGCTTTTTGGGCTACCAACGATCTTTCTTTAGAAAAAATAAAAGTTATTGCTGAAGTTACCAGCGTCGAAGCTCAATCTTCAAAAAATATTTTCCAGGTGTCTGAAACCGAGAAGAAAAATATTGATAAAATTGCCATTAAATTTCAACCGGAATGTAAAGTTGATGAGGTTGGACCTTTAAGCGTTATTATTAATGGAAAAATGGTTTATTCTGCTGTTCCTGAATGTAATCAGGAATTGGTTAAAGTAGAATTTTCTCCTGAAAGTGTTGCTCAAGGAGAGAACGAAGTAATTTTCTTTACTGAAAAAGGCATGTATTTGTTGTCCCATGTTGTAATTAGATCGGAATTGAAAGAAGTTATTTTTCCAACCTATTATTTTGAATTGTCTTACGAAGAATATAATAAAATTATTGATGAAAACTTGCGGCTCCGCTTAAAAGTTGATTTTGTAGATGTAGTTGCTAGGAAGTTTGGCAGCATTATCCTAAACGGGCATATAAATTACTTTGACACTAAAGAATTAACTTATGCATTAGATTTAAGCGAAGAGGTGGTTCCAGGTGCTAATGCCATCATGATTAAGCCAAAACAGACTTTGGATATTCGAGAATTAAAAGCTGATTTAATCAAATAATTTTAAAGAAAACCTTAATTCATTTCTTTGCAGGCTCTGTTATCCCGAAACTGGTTCGCATCACGAAACTAGTTCGTCCCACACTTCT
>CAZKNU010000007.1:0-30013 GCA_964554235.1 uncultured Methanosarcinales archaeon
CATTTTACAGCACGCTATCGCAATAATTTAATCCTCCCTGATCGAATTCGGCTATCATCGTTGTGACAAAACCAGCCAGACTTTCCAGCCAGTCAACAATGTCCCAAATAAAGTAGAGGTACTTGCAGGTGGAATATAAGGTATTGCTAACTACACAGATCAGCCCGCAAGTAACAATAGTAAGCGTGTGGGTAATGGCCAGCGGATCTTTAAAAGCTTGATACAAAGCGCCGATAGTTTTATCCCAAAATTGGCTTAAAGGGAATACATACCATAATTCTCCTAAGAAATATTTACAAGTCAACAAGCTTTCCTGCTCATCACACATATTGATGGTCGCTAAACCAGCAGCTACTTCATTTTCCAGGCAGGCAATTTTCCGGCATTTGATCTGCCGGTATTTATCGACATTTTGGATAATGCCCGGCAAACATAAACCGGCAATGGATAAGTACAAATTTTGCCGGATGTCTAAGGCAGGCAGGTACCTTTTCTCACTGCTACCCAAAGCTTCATTCAAAGCTAAATTATAATAATCGGTAACATATTTCTGCCAGGTGCCATACCACCCAAAAGAAGAATCGGGCTGGCAAGTAAGCACATTAATGATTTTATTTGGAATTTCTAAAGCTTGACTAACGCTTTTTGAAGCGCTATTCATTCCAAAACACATCGCGATGGCGATTGGCTGAGCTTCTGTTTCTCTTAAAGTTTCAAAACCAGCCTGCGCAGTAGTCACAATTTCAATAGCTGAAACAACGAGCTGGTAAACATTTATGAGATAATTAATCCATTTCAAAATCTTGGCCAGAACCCCAATAAGCTCAAAAAGCGTTGTTTCCGCTTCTTCCCGGGCTTGTTCAATTTTCTGCGCTAGATTTTCATCTTCTGCGCCTAAGGTAGAGAAAGCAAACGGAACTGTAATTACCACGTCCTGCAATTCCGGAGCTTTAACGGCATTTTTTCCTACTCTTGAGAATATTTTTAATTGGCAGACATATTCAACTTCTTGTTTTACAAATTCCACTCCCGACTGGCTGATGCTAAACAAGCTGCGGCCGTCAAAGGGCTCAAATTCCAAGATAACGCTTGGCGTAGGAGTCATGTCTCCTTCCGGAGTAGAGCCGCCATACAACAAATTGCGGCTGATAATAGGAGCAGCAGAACCGGCAGCAACGGCTGCACCGGTAGGTGTTTCTGTTTTTACCTCTTTAGCAGAACTTTCTGCCGCGCTGTTCATTTCCTCTGCTGTGCTGCACCCAATTATTTCAATATTCAAAGCTTCCACATTAGAGTTAGTGGTTTCCAATTTTACATTGAAAGGCAATCGGGCATAAGTCAAAGGGGTGGTATCTAAATCAACGAAAGCGCTTGCCCCGCCCAAAGGAGTTACCTGCTGAACTTCCCAGAAATCAGGATTATCTTCAGTGCTTAAGCCAGCAAGATCAATGCGATAATTTCCTTCCGTACCGCTTTTAACATTTTTAGGCTCTCTTTTCCATTCAATTGCATCATTACCGGCCGTATCCTGCACTTTTATTTCTAATTTGGCGCTGGGATCAGGACCGCTTTTAATGGCTTCTGTTTCCAAAACACATTCCCAGAATCCTCCTTCTTTCTTGCAGCTGTCTTCAGTAAATCGCTGCCAGCCGGCTTCATCAATATATTCCGATTCAGGAAATTTAGTTTCTGCATCCATGATTAAATCATTGGCATTAACTAAAACATTTAGTCCGCTGCTTTCAGAAACAGTTAAAACAATTTTAAGAATATCGTTGCTCTGGAAATAATCTTTATCACCCGCCGCAGAAAAGCCGTATACTTCAATTTTTTCTACTTTAGGTCCGGTATTGTCGGCAAAGAATTCATATTCGGGAGCTATTCCGGCATTGCCAACTTTATCTTCAAATTTAGACAGACCAAAAGTAAATACCCCTTCACCCACGCTGCCGCTGTCAAATTCCCAGTAACATTCTAAAGCTCCCTCATTCTCAGTGCATTCAGTCGGCTCTTCATAATTGCTTAATCCAAACACGCCTAAATTTGCTTGGATGCCTTCCTGAGAAATTCCTGCTCCGTCATCTTCTGCAGTTAAAATCAGTTTAATTTCGCCGTCTTTTAAGTAACTTTTTTCTTCAAAAACTCGCCGAGTTCCAAAGAATTTTATCTTAGGAGCAGACTTATCGACCACCAAAGTTTTGGAAATAGTCTTCTCAGCTTTATTTCCATATTCATCGGTGGCAATAACTAAAATCTTAACTGTACTTTCGGGTTTAACATTAACATCTTCCCATAAACAATGCCAGAGATTGTCGGTTTCATCATCTGCATCGCATTCGGCTTTATTGCCATTCAAATCTGCCTGCTCAGAATAAGCAATTACGCTGGGCACACTAGCTTCAATTACATTAACAACAATATTGGTCTTTCCGGTAAATTCACCGATAAATTTTCCAAAGCGGGTTAAATTAAGGTCATCTTGAATTACCGGCGTGATAAAATCAGCTGAAAATTGGACATACTTGCTCGTTTCAACGTGCCCCAAATTATCTTCAGCCCTAATTTTAATTTTTTTCTTGCCTTCTCCACTCATGGAGGCCTGTAAAATTCCGCCAAATTCACCATCGGTTAAATAATTAAAACTGTCCTGCTCGCTGGAAAAACCCGCAATGGTCTGTAAAACTGCGCCCGTATCCGCATCAATTATGTCGATTTGTTTTAAGCCGGCAGAAGGAACACCGGGTTTTTTATCATTAACGGTAAAATCCAGCCAGACTTTACCTTGATTATCGCCTTTTTCTTTAAGCTGTTTAGCACCATTAGCAAAAAATAAAATGGTCGGAGCAGAACCATCGGCCCGGATGTAATCAGCATTAGAAGACGTGTCTTCTTCACCAAATAAATTCACAAAATTGTATACAACTTTAAAAGAATGTTCTGCTTCCTGAACCCCGTCAGTTAAGGGGCTGATATATTCGCAAACTACCCCTAAATTACTTTGAGTACAGGATTTAAAATGAGCATCATTATTGCCAATTCTTAACCGCACTTGTTCAGGAGCAATAGATTCGTTGAGGGCATCAGTAATTAATGCCTCTACCGTCCAGACATCACTCTCGGCATCAATATAATGTTCCATTCCCGCCAAGCCTTGATTTTTAGTTATTTGTACCGAGACAGCTAAAGCATTGGCAGCATAGAAAGGAATGGTTAGCACTAATATGACCATAAACAACCCTACAAAACTCCAACTCTTTTTTTGGTCCATCTTGCTTAACTTCTTTTTTTATTTTTAGGTTGATTCTTTATTATGATTTACTTTAACTTTTTTTATTTTTTAACTCTTTTCTAACCAGCTTCTTAACCAAATTTGGGCTCTAATTCACTGCGCAAAGTTTTAGACAGCTCGCCCAATTTGCCCATAACTTGTAAATCTTCCATGACTCTTAAATGTTCCTCTTCAGGAACTCCCGCTAAATTGAAAGTTAAAATATTAAAGGTAAGTTTATCGGAATTATACAAATCTTCCGGAGTAACTACAAAATAATTTTCTTTTTCTTCCCACTGCAATTGCCCAATCAAGGACTTATCCAGCACCTGCGCCGGCATAGCAAAATCTTCCCGTTCTTCTTCTGGAATAATTAAACTGTCTTCGCTGGTTAATAAAGCGGTAACTTTATAGGTTCCCGGAACTAATTCCATTTCTGCTTCCTTGGTTCCTGTAACCGCAACCGTAGCCGTAAATTCATTATTAAATACTCCCGGTTGAGTATCACCAACACGGGTTAAAATAATTACCCCTTTTTCGTTACTGCTTAATGAGCGGGCCAGATTAGGGAACGTCCAGAAATGCACCTGTTCTAACTGTTCCGGTGAATAAGAAAATAAAGGTTTATCGGTGGCCGCAAATAAGCCCTGGCTGTAGCAAACCGTTTCCTCTTCTTCATTATCAGTAATGCATTTTTCCAAACTTTTCTTTTTGATGGCAACAGAAATCATTTTGCGCTTATGCAAAGGAATAACTTTTTCTGTTAATCCAGTAACTGCATACCCCATTATTCCTGCTGTTTCTGTTCCGGAACTTCCTGCGCCAGCGCCGGCACTTTCTTTATATTGGTAGGTATCAATCGGATAGAAATTAGTTAAATAATCATCTTTAATGAAACTGGCTACTCCGCCATAAACCGCCGGATACTTGCTTTCAAATACCCCCTCGGAATCAGTTGCGCCTAAAATACAATCATCCTGTTCAGGGATGGAAAAACCGATTTGCACTGCTTCTAGCGGTTCTAAACTGGCGCTATCAACTACAACTGTCTTGATCATTTTAGTATTTCTTTTATTTTCATCACAGGCCATGCTAATCCTTTCTGCAGTGGACGGAGGAGGCTGTTTATATCCTTCCGCGGCAATTAAATTATTTCTTATATTTGATTCCAGAGCAAAAACAAACTGGTATCCTTTTCCCAGCAAAGCATTAGGGTCGCGAAGAGTAATCAAAACCGGATAACTGACATCATAAGTGGAATAATAATGGTTAGTATTAAAGTGCAATAGGTAAAAATTCACGCCATAATTACTTGCCTCAATCTGCCCGTCTTTATCATTCATGTCAAAGTAAGGCTCCCAGCCAAAATAATCAAAGCTGACTTCTAAATCTGTGGCGGTTTCTAAAGGCAGAATCATGTTATCATAATTTTTTTGGAATAAATTAGCTAAATTTACTGTTGCTGCAGTCGTAGTTGCTGAACGGTAATCGTGGCGGTAAAAATTGCTGCTGCCTAAATAACGAAGCATCGGCACATAAGAAACTAACAGCCCTTTAACTTTTTCTTTGATATCAATTTCATTCCAGCGGGCTTCGGGAACCATTGTAAAAGTTACTGCTTCCGTAGGAGGAAGCTGATTTAAGTCTACGGCAGAATATGCTGAAATTAAATCTAACATCTGCATTTCTAAAAAGTTGTGCTCCTTTTGCACCTTGGCTATTTCGCTGGCAACCTCATAATAATGTTTTAAGCGTAAAGGTATTTTTATAAAAAACTGATTCATTTCAACGGAAGCATCTCCTTGAGCAGCTTCAACATCCATTTTCAGCCAGAAATTAACTGTTTGCTCGCCTACTAAAACAATAACTTCTTTAGTTTCATCAGAATCTTCTTCCAAAGCTGGTGCTTTAATTTCAAAACCTCTCCCGGCAAAGGAATTATAATTTTCAAGGCAATTATTTAAGTTTTCTTCAGCAAAGCGGGATAACTGCGCTTCAATGCTCATTTCCGGATCTTCTTTTGCATATAATTTTGGCTGCAAGGAAGAGTAAGAGATATCATTTTCTAAATTAGAAACTACATTATAATGCCAATAAGGCACTTTTAATGGCTCGAGATCGACCCCGTCTGCTTCGGCTGGATCAGCAGCAGAATATTTACCGACCACATCAGGATAAATATACCCGCCCTGCTGCCCTAAAAGAAGTAAACCTCGTTCTCCAATTTGGGCCAAACAATTTTCAGTATATTCCTGAATGGGTTTAAAATTCTGCGGCACTGAAGCAATAATTGGTTCGCCTTCAGTAGTAAGTTCATCTTTAGCTACGGTTTTAGTAATGTACAGAAATCCGGCAAAAGCAAATAGAATTACAATGCCAATGATAACAAAAATAGTTACTTGTCCTTTTTTGCTTTTAAGCAGATTTAATCTCTTAAATATAGACCTAGTTCTATCTTTACTACAACCTCTTTTTAGATTCATTGTTCTAAGCTACAGGAAAGAATAAGGATATATAAAGGTTTTGGGTAGATTATAGATAAAAATAACCTTATTTTAATAATTTGATTGCCAGTTTAATAATTTGGTTGCCGTTTTAATAATTTGATTACCTAACTTTTGCTCCATCCCGAACTTCAGCAACAGAAACCGCTTCCACTTCGCTTACTAACTTTTTCCGAGTATAGAAAACGTTTCCAGCATTTACTTCTATGGTTAGTTTAAGAAATTCTTCAAAAGTGATTTCTTTAGCAGAATTTTCTAAGCCTTCAAATTTCACTGCTTCCCCAACTGGAGTTTCATCCACATCCAGCAAAGCCACTTTTTTACCGTCATCAGCAGCTAAAATCATCGCTTCACTTAACTCTCCCCTTAATTTTGCCGGTTTAAGATTAGTACAAAATACAGCTTTTCGGCCAACTAATTGTTTTTCAGAAAAATATTTTTTTAATCCGGCAACTACTTGCTTTTTTCCTAAACCTGACCCCAAATCTACTTTCATCAAATACAAATTATCTGCCTGCGGATGAGCTGTTACGGTTTCAATTTGCCCTACCACTAGCTGAAGAGGAAACTTATTTTTTTCTGGCAATTTTTCTATTTTTTCAACTAGCATGCTTACTTTTTTAACTTTGCCTTTCCAAGCAAAAGAAAGATCTTCCCAATCAAGTTTAGTTTCATCTTTTTTGTCGTTTTTAGTTTCTTTTATATTTTTTTTATTTTCTTCGCCTAATGCACCATAAATTTTATTACTAAATTCAGGAAGTATCGGGCTCACCAGGATAGCTAAATTCCGGGTTAAATTAACACACCAGGCCACGGCTTCCTTGCTTTCTGGAGCTTCTTTGTTCTTCCACGGTTCAGCTTTTTGGAAATAAGCATTACCCAAATCCGCAATCTGTAAAATATTTTTAATTGCCGTTTTGAAATCGAGCTCCAAATAATTTTGTTTGATTTTTTCGGTTAAGACCAGCACAGCTTTAGTCAGTGCTTTATTATCTGCGCTTTTTCCAATTACTGGATAATTAGTTTCTGCAAAAGTTAAGGTGCGGTAACAAAAATTTCCTAAATTACCAACTAAAACATTGTTGATAACCGATTTAAAATCGGCAAAGTTTAAGTCGATATCAACTACTTTCCGATCTAAATGGCTAGCGTAATAAAAGCGTAAGGCTTCCGGCGAATATAATTTCAGAAAATCTTTAGCCGTAAAGAAAGTTCCCCGAGACTTGCTCATTTTCTGCCCGTCAACAGTTATAAATCCGTGAACGGTTAATTTAGGCAGAGGAATTTCCATGGCCATCAGCATTGCCGGCCAAAATAGGAAATGAAAATAAGAAATATCTTTGCCAATAAAATGATGAATTTCTCCGTGTTTCCAATAATCTTCCCAGGTACATTCATTTGTTCCCTTTCTTTTTCCTTTTTCTTTATCTTTTTCATTTTGCTTATCACAATAATTTTTGGTTGAAGAGATATAACCAATAGGTGCATCCAGCCAGACGTAGAAATATTTAGTTTCTCCCGTTTCTGCTTTGCTGCCGGGAATTTCAAACCCAAAATAAGGCGCATCGCGGGAAATACACCAGTCTTCTAATTTATTTTTTAACCAACCGCTTAACCAATTTTTTAATTCCGGCTGCAGGTCTGAATCTTTAGCATTTAACCATTTTTTAAGTTTAGTAGTAAACTCACTTAATTTAAAGAAATAATGCGAGCTTTGTTTAATTATAGGTGTAGCCCCGCAAAGAACACAATGGGGTTTAAGCAGATTGGTTCCTTTTAAAGCGCTTCCGCAGCTTTCACAGATATCTCCATACTGATCAGCAGCACCGCAGAGATAACAAGTTCCTTTAACATAGCGGTCCGGCAAAGATCTTTGACATTTCTCACAATAAATAATGTCAATTTCTTTTAGATAGATTAAATTCTTTCTTTTTAATTCCTTAAAGAAATACTCGGCTAATTCTTGATTTTCCGGAGAATGAGTTTTATGATAATTATCATACCTAATCAGAAAAGAGTTGAGGTCTTCTATATGCTCTTTCCAATATTTCTCGGCGAATGCTTCCGGCTTCATTCTAGCTTTTGCAGCATTAACTTCTATGGGGGTGCCGTGCATGTCAGAAGCACAGACATATAAAATATTTTTTCCTAACAATTTTGAGTACTTTACATAGATGTCTGCCTGGATAGCTTCAAGAAGGTAGCCAATATGAATTGAACCGTTGGCATATGGTAAGGCAGTGGTTACTATAATCTTTTTATTCTTGTTTTCTTTTCCGTCTTTCTTTACGCTTTTTACTATACTTTTCATTGCGCTTTTTTTTGTCTCTTTCATTGTGCTTTTTATCACGCGAGCCATTTACAGAACTAGCTTAAAGTATTTTATAAAGGTTGCTATTTAAACGCAGAGAATTCCGCCATTTTATTCAGTGGCGGTTTGCCAGGAACCGTATCTCCGATTAAATTTAAAAAAGATTCGCAGACCCTTGCCACCAAGCACGTTACTGTTCATAACACATATGCAACAGCCCTGCGTAATGCTTCGTTTCTTTAAAATCATACCTCGTCCAAATATCCGCAAAGGCATCTTGTGCAACATTGCCGTATGATTTCTTGTTAGTGTCAAGCGGGTTTGTGCATACTTCACCATTTGGCATCAAGTAAATTACTTTTGGAAAAATTGCCGGCAGGACCCTCAACCTCAGAGAGAGCTTTTCTTGCAAACCTCGTATTGCTTTTTGCTGCTCGGGTACCCATTCGTGTTTGCGAGCGGCTGAATAAACCAAGTGTTAATGTTTTTTGTTTCAAGGAATTTTCCAAAGTTTTCCCAATAATCAATGGGCTTCTCACTCAATACACTAATGATTCTCACATTCACGTTGTCTTTTGCGCACGAGTCAAGGAGGCGCATTATCGAGTCATAAGATTTTTGCTTGCGTATGCGATCATGAGCGTCCTCTCAAATGAGTCAAGGCTGATACTTAGCCTAGCGTCACTTTTCTTTATTGCCTCATAAGTTGCTTCCGGCATTTTTATGCCGTTTGTGTTAATGACACACTTGATACCTAAGTTATCAGCCAGGGCCAGGATTTTAGGAGTCAGATTGCTTAAGGTTGGCTCACCTCCAGTTAAATATATTCGAAATCCTCCAGCTTGTGCATAGTCTGACACAAACTTAGCTGCTTGTTCGTCGTTGATTGTTTCTTCTTTTGATGTCGGCCGAAGAAGCAAGGGTAACTCATAGCAGTAAGGGCATCTGGCATTGCATTTCATTGTCACAAGCCAATGAAGCGTTAATGGAGCAGAGAGTTCGCTTTCTAAGGTTTCTTTTTCGCTAAGGTGGCTGTATGCATTAAAGGTATCTGCCTTCGGGTTATATTCTACTCTGCCAAAAAGTTCATTTCGTACTTTTGTTTTGTTACTTGCCATGCTCAAAGAGCACCCATAATGAGATATATAAATATAACGCTCCTTTTTGATTTACTCGCAAAGAAACAAGTTGAAACTATCTTCAGCATTCTAAAAAGAAAATATTACTTTGGTTTAATATTAGCCCAAGCCCTGGAAACATTTAAAGAAACATTTAAATAAAGCGGTTAAAAAAAAAGATTATGTTTAAATTGATTAAAAAATTCTTCCAACCCGAACTGCCTCTAAAACCAACGGAAATAAAAGAGGAAGAATTAGAAGCCTGGCTGAACCGACAGGCAACAGAATTAAATTTTCAGCGTTATTTTACCGAATATATCAAACAGATTTCTGACTTAAAATCCGAACTATTAAAAAAAGCGGAACTGCTTTCAAAACAGGAAATTTCTGAAACGGATCGAAAACAAGTTAATGAAAGAGTTAAAAATATTGTGATAGGACACAAAGAACATTATGTACAAGAAATTGAGCGCTTTTCTGAAAATATATTGCTTCCAGCCATCGATCTTCCAGCTATTGATTTCAAGACCATAACAGATTATGATCAAGCTTTGCAGTTTAATGACAAATTAGACGAAGAATTAAACTTGCTGGCTAAGCGAACGGCTAAAAGTTATCAAGCCGCACAGCATTTGTTCTTTGACTCGGTAGAAAGCTTGTTTAAACTGCTCGGAAAATTAACTACGCTGGTAAAAAATTTTAAGATTAAAGTTGTAGGCGATAAAATTGGCCAACTTGCTGAACTTAAGCGATTAGTTTCCTCTTTAAATGAAAATGTTGACAAGAAAAAAATCCTCGAGCAGGAAATCAAAAATAAAAAAGAAGATTTAACTTTAACAGAGAAAAACAAATCAGAAAAAGAGAGCAAATTAAAACAATTGATTGAAAACAAAGATTATCAGCAATATTTATCTCTTAAAAAAGAAGAAGATCGTCTTAATCAACAAAATAAAGATCTGGAATACAAAGTCTTTTCTTTTTTTTCAAAACTAAGCAAAGTGCTTAAAAAATATGAACATCTGGTTTTAGACCATACCGTCGAGAAAAAACTAATTAGCAGTTATTTGGATGACGGCATGCAAGCCTTCTGGCAAGATTCGGGATTAGAAATTATTGCCGTGCTAGAGGAACTAAGACAAAAACTGCTTAATCATTCCTTACAGGTTGATGAAAAACAAAAAAAGAATGTTTTAGAATTAATTGACAAAAGCAAAAAAGGCCATTTACTAGAACTGCAAAACCAAGGCCAGCATTTGCAGCAGGAAAAAGAAACTTTAAACCAAGCTCTTAAAGAAAATAAAGTCAGCAAAGATATCGAAGCAATAAAAAATGAAATTAACGGCATCAATTTTAAAATAGGCTCTCTGGAAAAAGAAATTGCGGACTTAAATTTAAAAGTAAGAAAAATAGAATTAGAAAAAAACAAGCAAGAACTAGTTCAAACCGTAAAAGAAATATTTAAGAAAGAGATAACCTTCGCACTGATTTAGTCCTAGCCTTTTATTTCTTTAACAACACCATAATAAACTCTAACACCTAAATAAAAAGAAGGCAATTTTAATTCTGCAGGAGGAAGCTTGCTTAAATTAACTTTAAGGCAGTAATCGTCCAGGGATTCCCATGGTTGTAATGTAATGCCGTTATCTAAATTGACCAGAACGCTTAAGCGGAAGATACTGCAATTCGGTTTCGCGTATTGAGAATAAGGTTCTTGATGAACGTACTTCTGCTCGTATAACGCTTTGATTTCACGAACAAAATTTAGGTCAAATTTAGATGTTGTTGAGCGCATCATCATCAACCATCTTGTCTTTTTTACCTTTCAGCTTTTTTAATTTCTTAGTAATAGGGATTTTTTCTCCGCAGTGCCGGCATTCAATAACATAAGCAGGAACGCCCTGGAAATTTTTGCGTTTGTATTCGGTAGCGCCTTCCCCTTCCTTGCCGCACTTGGGGCAGGTATACTGCGCTTCCAAAGTTAAAGAGTCTTCATGCGCTTTTTTTTCTTCAGTAAACCCGCAATTAGGACAGACATATTCGGTTGCACGAGTTTTAACTTTTCCTTTTTCTACGGGTTTGCCCATCTGCGCCTTTTTGCATTTAGGGCAGGTTTTTCGGTAAACCCAGGCTGTAATCTGTCCGCTGCCAACCGAGCGGTTGCTAAAATAAAGACATTCGTCCATTGATTGGGGCATTTTTAGCGGCATTTTTTGCTTCCCTCCGCTTCTTCGGCATAGGTTAAGCTTGCCTTGATTCCTTCAATTGAATAACCACCAAGATCATCTGTAAAAACATACATCAATCCTTGCAAAGAATTTTCTTCTGGATTAGGAAAAAAATCAACCAACACAACCTTATATTTCTGGCAGAATGCTGCAAGATAGGGTTCATCATGCTGAAGCACCTGTTTTATTTCCTCAGGTGTGCACAAAAAAAAGCTTTCAAGGTTGGCACGCATAAAAAAGATAATTAATTAAATATTTTATAAAGTTTACTGTTAGTTTTTACTGCTCTGCCCAAAGTGTTTCTCCTGCAATCTCTCCTGCAATCGTTTAACTTCAATAGAAATCCCCGGTTTGTTTAACCGGATATATCTCGGGCATTCCGTCCATTCTAAAAAATTCTGGCTGCAGTACTTAATGACGCTTTCTTTTACTTTTTCTGCTTTATTCTTTTCAGGAGGATATTTAATTACCACCACCAAACCAAAATCATCTTCATGAACGACATCGTAAGGAAGCAAATCCAAAATCACTTGTTTCCTGCGTTTATTCAAAAAATTTATCCTTTCCGGTAAAGCCTCTAATTTGTGCAGAATGGTTTTAAAGTCATTGCGTTCATTCAGCAATTCGGCATGCTTTTGTATTCTTCTGAATATTTCTTCATCATTAGCCGAAACAAATCCGCCTACTTTAGCTTCAACTAGTTTCCACTCCCCAAAACTACCTACCAAAATGTCAGCGTAAGCACCGTTACAGTATTTAGTCCCGATAGAACCGGAAACGTCCAAAATAACCAAGCAGCCTTTCTCCTTGCAAAGATTATAAATTTCAGCCATCGGCTGTTCTGCAAAATAGCCGCCCGGATTCTGATAGAGAAGAGCAGAACAATTTCCTTTAGCCAGCAAACTATTTAAGTCTAATAAATTGATTTTGGAATCGTTGCATTTTACTTCCACAATATCTAAGCCCAACTTTAAAGGCAGGGTCCGATAGCTTAACCAGCCGCCTTCTTCCGGAATGATAACTTTTTTGTGGGGAGGAAGGATGGATAAAGCAGCTGCGATGGCCGCATTGCCCCGGGTAGTTATTTCTATGCAATTATGGTTGGTTAATTCCACTAACTTTGCGATTACTTGCTTCTTTAATCCTTGTAAAAACATATTAACACTTAAGAAAGGGCCTGCTTTTTATTATTTTTGCTTTTTTTGTCTAATAATTCTGCCAGCAAACCCAAATTTCAAAGACCATACCAGGCGCTGCATCACTATTTTCTGGGTGACAAAACCCAACAGCTTAGAATTCTGATGGACTGGAAGAAGATTAACTTTTTCTTCTGCAAACTTTTTGAATGCTGTATAAGCGCTGTCGTTTTCCCGCAGACCGCTTAACTTATCCAAAGGAACCGCCAGCTGTTTAACTTTAATTAATTTTTGCGCGCCTGGAGTAAGGTTGCCTAATTCTTTTAAATCCAGTATCCCAAAAAAAGTTTTGCTTTTAACCAGAAAAACTTCTTCTGCGCGATTAGCCTGCTTTTTAAGAAAATCATTAAATTTCATCTCCGCATCAATTCGGGGAAAATTGCGGGTCAGCAGTTCTTTAAGGGGTATTTTAGCAAGTATTTCTCTTACCACAACCTGCTCATAACTTATCCCAGCCGTAAAATAAAGGAATCCTCCCAGAATAATTAACCACCACCCTCCGCCGAAGAAAGAAAAAATACCTAAGATGACCAAAAAAATTCCAAAGAATCGGCCGCCGGCTGCAGCGATGCGCGTAGCTTTTTTAAGGTCTTTATAATAGGCATGAAGAATCGCCCTAAAGGCCCTGCCGCCATCTAAAGGAAATCCAGGGATGAGATTAAATCCGGCTAACATAAAGTTAATTAAGTAAAGATAGAAAGTTATTGCCGTTATAATGCCATTAAGATAAAACTTGTTGATAACTAGGAAGACTAACCCTAAAAAAATTGAAAATAAAGGCCCGGCAATAGCCATTAAAAACTCTGCACTCGGTTTTAAATTATCGTCATGAATGCTGGCCACCCCGCCAAAAAAGAACAAGGTGATGCTTTCCACTTTTATTTTTTTTAGTTTAGCAACCAAGGAATGGCTTAATTCATGCAGCAATACTGACAGGAAGAGAAACAATGCCGCTATTATTCCCATCAGCCAATAAGAAGCAGTGCTTAAACTAGCACAGGTTGGTATCACCTTGGTTGCCAGAAAACCTTCAGTTAATTTGCCGGCGCAAAGATTGGGAAAAAAAGACACTGATAAATTAAATGCCAGCAGGGCAAAAACAAACCACCAGGAGAAATGCAGCTGGATGTTTATTCCAAACAGGCGGAAGAGCTTCAGGGACCCTTTCATCATCGCCGATTTCATAATAAGGATAAAAGAAGCGTGGTTTAAAAGGGTTTGTGTTCATTTGAGAATTAAAAAAAGGAAAAAAAGTCATAAAAATGCGGAAAAGCCCAACACTTTAATTCATCCTTTTACATTCCCAATCGGCTTCAAAGCAACTACCCGCTTGGTAATTCCGGCTTTCTCTAAGGCATCAACAACCACTTCAATATCTTTGTAAGCTTTCCCGGCTTCTTCTGCCAAGCCTTTGGCAGTCACCGCATGAACATAAATCCCGCCCTTTTCCATTTTTTTCTGTAGTTCTTCTCCCCTAAATTCACGAATAGCTGCGGCTCGGCTCATGCTTCTTCCTGCTCCGTGCGCAGTCGAGGCAAAAGTTTCTTCAGCATCATCTGTTCCTAACAATAAATAAGAACCGGTTTCCATGCTTCCTCCCAGAATAATGGGCTGCCCGATTTGGGCATATTTTTTAGGCAATTCTGCTGCTCTGGACGGACCAAAAGCGCGCGTGGCCCCTTTTCGATGCACTAATAATTCTTTTTTCTTGCCGTCAATAACATGTGTTTCTAATTTAGCAATATTATGGGCAACATCATATACTAAATTCATTTCCATTTCTTCAGCAGTCTTTCCAAACACATGGCTGAAAACATCCCTGATTCTTTGGGTAATTACCTGCCGGTTGGCAAAAGCCATGTTGGCTGCACAGGCCATCGCTTTATAATAATCCTGGCCTTCGGGCGAATCAAAAGGCGCGCAGGCTAATTCTTTATCTAAAATTTCAATGCCGTATTTAGGCATCGCTTCTAAGAACGTTCTTAAATAATCCGTGCCAATTTGATGTCCAAATCCTCTGCTTCCACAATGAACCATAATTACAATCTGTCCCGGTTTGATTATTCCCATAATTTTAGCTGCTTCCGGATCAAAAATATTTTCTGATTTTACTTCCTGGATTTCCAAATAATGGTTGCCTGAACCTAGGGTGCCTAACTGGTCAAAGCCGCGTTTGGTAGCTTTATCTGAAACTTTACTGGGATCTGCACCAGGAATTTTTCCATGACTTTCAATATTTTCTAAATCAGCTTTCCAGGCATAGCCTTTTTTGACACACCATTGCGCGCCTTCTTTCATTACTTCTTTAAATTCGTCTTTGGAAACTTTTACAAAGCCTTTGCAGCCCACTCCTGCCGGCACGGCTTTATAGAGCTCATCAACTAATTCTTTGATTTTGGGCCTGACTTCAGCACTCGTTAAATTGGTAGTCATTAAGCGCATGCCGCAATTTATATCGAAACCAATTCCGCCTGGAGAAATTATTCCGCCTTTTTTAGGATCAAAAGCGGCTACTCCGCCGATGGGAAACCCATACCCCCAATGCCCGTCAGGCATGCAGAAAGCAAATTTCTGAATTCCCGGAAGAGTTGCCACATTGGTAATTTGTTCAAAAACTCCGGCATCCATAACTTTCATCAGCTCTTCATTAGCGATTATTCTGGCCGGAACACGCATCCCTTTTTTGTAAGAAATGGGCAGTTCCCAAACTGTGTCGCTGATGCGTTTTATTTCTGGCGGAGGCCCAATTCTTTGCGTTTCTTGCTTTTCTTCCATTGGTTTTGCGTCTTTATTTACCCGGTTATTTATTTTAGGAGTTATTTTATTTTTAAGGGTTCTTTTATTTTTTTGCTTGTTTTATCTTTTATAAAGGGGTTCTTTATAAGTTTTGCTTTAAAATATCTCTAATTCCACAACTTTTAAAACAATACACATAAACCAAACCCCATTATGCTTACTAAACCAGAATTAGGAAGGCAATTCTTACACTTGATTATTGGCATTGTTACCGTATTGTTAATTTATTTTGATATTTTAAGTTCTTTGGCCATTTTTTTATTGATAATTATAGGAATTTTGGCCAGCCTGCTCAGTAAAAGAATAAAACTGCCTTTCTTTAGCTTTTTTTTGCAACATTTTGAACGGGAAAACATGAGGAAAAAATTTCCCGGCAAGGGCGCGATTTTCTTTTTTATCGGAACTTTATTGGCCCTGCAGTTATTTGAAAGAGAAATCGCTTTAGCTTCAATCATGGTTTTAGCGTTGGGTGACTCATTTAGCCATATCTTTGGGGAATGGTTCGGTAAAATTAAAAATATTTTTAATGGACACAGCAAGAAATTAATGGAAGGGACCTTAGCTGGAACTTTGGCCGGATTTATTGGGGCCTTATTATTTGTGCCTATTCCGGAAGCTTTCCTGGGAAGTTTAGCGGCAATGATTGCCGAAGTGGTTAAGATTGATTTAAATGACCATACGCTTGACGACAATTTAATTGTGCCTTTGGTTGCCGGAACGGCTATGTTCCTGATTAGAAGGTTTGTTGTTTGAACTGTTAATGAAAAAGAAATCATAAAAACTTTAGTAGCGAAGTGTTTATAAACCAAAATAAAATACAATTTATAAAATGGGAAAACCAAAGAAAAAGAAGGCAATTGAAGAAGAGGAAGAGCTTTATCCTGCTGAAGAGCAAGGAATCCTTCCTGAAGAGCATGGCGAATCCCTAAAAGCAGCCATGGAACATGGTGAGGAAGACGAAACCATCGATGAGCCTGAAGGCCGGGAGAAACTGTTGGAAGATGATGAAATGGAGCCTTGGGAAGCAGGATTTGCTGAAGGTGCTGATGAAGAAGGGCAACTAGCTAAAGATGCTCTGACCGGAGAACCCTTGGGCGAATTTGATGAAGTGGTGGAAACAGAAATTGATGGCAGAATATACCGCTTTGTCAGCAAAAAGAATGCAGAAAAATTCCGGAGAAAAAAAGAGGAAGAAGAAGCCGAGTAAAAAATCTCCCATTAAAAAAATAAAAATTCAAAAAATAAGTTAAAAAACAACGAGAAAAATGAAAAAAATATTTTTCTCTAGTTTAAAAGTATTTCATACTTTATAAACAATTAAAAAATAATGATAAATAGAGAGGTATTTAAATGAAAAAGTTTAGTTTTTTTATTTTATTGTTTATTCTCATATTGCCAATCGTGAGTGCTCAACAAACTACCGCGAGCGATCATGGTGTTACTCCAGACTCTTTTCTTTGGGGTTTGGACAAAGCCTTAGACCAGTTAGCTTTGCTTCTAACTTTTGACAAGGGCGAGAAAGCAAAGAAAGGTATAGAAATTGCAAGAGAAAGACTGCTAGAAGTTAGAGAAATGATTGAAGAAAATAAATTAGAAGCTGCTGAAAAGGCAAAAGAAGAGCATGGAAAAACACTAGTAAAAGTAAAGCAGGCAGTTAAAGAAATAGAAAAAGACAATTCAACTGAGGAAATAAAAGAAGTAATTGAAATCGAAAAAGAATTAGAAGAACATGATGAAGAGGTTGAAGAAGTCAATACAGAGTTAAAAGTTAAAATAAAAATTGAGGGTATAATAACAGATGAACAAAGAGCTTTGATAAATTCGCTTCTAGATTCTCTAAAAGGACAAACTGGAGAAATTGAAGTTGAAATAAAAAACAAAAAAGATAAAACAAAGATTAAGATAAAGCAAGAGACCGGAAAAAGCGAAGATGAAATTGATGATGAAATTGAAGATTTAGAAGAAGAAATTGGGCTTAAAGAAGTAGAAGTGAAAGCAGAGATAATAGGCAATAAAGCTCTAGTTAAGATTGAAAATGAATTCTCAACAGATGCTATTGATAAAAATGCAATAATTGATGAAATAATAAAGAGATTTGCTTTGGACCAGGAAACTGTTAAGAAAATTTTAGAAATAGAAACTGAAGAAGAGGAAGAACTTGGAAAAGATAGACTAAAAGTAGAAGCTAAAACCAAAGAGGGCTTAACAGAAATAGAAGTTAAGTTAAGATTTATGTTAAATACAACAGACCGAGAAGCCATTATAAATGAAGTTGTTGCAAAAGCTAAATTATCTAGAGAAGATGTAGAAAAAGTTTTAGAAATAGAAACTGAGGAAGAAAAAGAAGAGGAAGGACTTGAAATAGAAGCAGAAATTGAAGAAGGGGTTGCAGAAGTAAAAATAAAAATTGGCGATGATAAGCAAGAATTTACATTAGAGACAACAGACCGAGAAGCCATACTTTCTGAAATTGCATTAAGATTAGGCGTTACGGTTGAGCAGATAAGAAACGTTGTGGAATTTGAGGTTCAAGAAAAAGAGAAGAAAAAAGAAAGTAAAGAAGCAGCAAAAGATATAGAAACTGAAGAAACACAAAAAAGTGAAGAGAAGGATAAGGAAAAAGACATTGAGAAGGGAGATGAAGATAAATCTAGCAAAGGCAGTGGATCTAGTTCTGATGAGAAAGAAAAGAATGAAGAATAAGTGCCAAATTTCCATAGATAAAATTACTTAAAAAGTTCAAATAAAAACATAATTATATTTAAAAAAAATAAACTTAAGTTTTGGTTGTAACTATTTCTTATTCATAACTTTTTCTTCGGCTGCTGTCGCCGCGGAATTTCTGCTTCAGCGAATTTTTAGCATTGTTAAAAGTTTTTCGTAAGGCCCTTTCAAAATCCCAGTCGTCCTGCGCACAGGTAATTATCTGCCCGGGAAATTCGATTCTTAAATGCACCGAATATTTATTCCGCCTGCCTTCTTTACTGTTATCTTTGATATGCATCACCAAAGAAAATTCATTATGCAATTCCCTTTGCAGTTTAAAAGCTTCATTGGACGCAATTTTTTCCAGAGCGGCTTTTTGGCCTGCACTAAGCTTAAGTTCATTTAACCCGATAAATTGGATATTAAAATTTTGGGGGATTTTTAGGCTGCCCAGACAACGCAGGACATTTTTAAGGCTTAACAATCCCTCTACCCCGGTTTCATTCGTTATCATTACACTAGTTACCTTATTTTCAGCCATTAAGTTAACTGCTTCCGCAAGGGAAGAATTTTTACCGGCAGTAACCAGGTTGTCATTAGTGCTAAAGGTGCTTACGGGCAGATTAGCCAGATTAGGCCTGTTCGGCTCAGCGCTTCTGGTGCTGGCTTGCTTGTTAAATTTAGTAGAAAATTCCCTTTTGGGGGGATAAATTAAATATTTGTTCAGTAGGTCACGATAACTAACCACCCCATATAATTTGCCTTTATCAAACACCGGCACCTGATCAATTTTTTCATCAAACATAAGCTCTACAACTTCAGAAATTGGATCATCCTTACCAATCTTCTTGGGCTTGATAAGCTTTAACTCAGACACTTTAAATTTCTTTACTTCCGGCAGCTGAAGTCCCAATTTAGCCAGATCCAGGGCATCAACCACCCCGATAATTTTCTGGTCTTTTTCGACCGGAAGAAAATAAAGATTACTTAAGAACATCAAATAAGCAGTTTCAATTATGTCCGCATGCGCATTCAATAAAGGCGTTTTTTGAATAAAAGGTTTTACTTTTGTTTCCGTAATATCTATTTTGGTATAAAGCAGCCTTCTTTTTTCAATCATTCCTAAGTATTTGTTATTTTTAAACACTAATCCGGAACGTTTTTCTGACTGCCCCAGCTTGCCGATTACCGTTGAAAAAACAGCATCATCATCAAAAGTTAAAAAATCTTCTTTAATTGCCGGCGTTATTTCCATGTTTTCACCTCTTAAAAGAGCCAGATTTAATATTAATATTTAATACCCTAAAGTATTTTTCCAGAAGTATTTAAATTATTCTGTCTTTAAAAAGAAAGTGTAACTTAATTTTGAAATTGAACCTACGCCCTCAAAAACCGAAAGATTTATAAAGAGGCGTCATTACTCATTAGTGGTGAGAATATGGCAGACTGGAATAAAACCCAACGCCTGAGAGCACGATTAGCTCTAGAGGATAAAATAATTTACAAAGAAGAGCGGCCTTACTATTTGGCAAGTTATCAGGGAAGAACAATCCAGCTGCCAATTATTTGCCGGGATTCACCAATTCTTGGCGGAGTTTGTTTAGGCGAACATCGTCGAGAAGCTTTTTATGTAAGCCCGCAATCTGTTGCCTTAAAAGATTTAACAACCGAAGTCAAGAAAAGAGCCGTAGCTCATGGCGGCGTCGAAAGAAACCACCTTCTTATGGGTATTTTTGATACCGTAACAGAGCATCTGCCTTACGATAAAACGAAAACCAGAGAAGTTATATTAAAACAAATTAAAACAAAAGACGACTTAATTTCATTAGGAGACTTCATTAGAGAGCATGCGGGTGTTTGCAGACATCAGGCAGTTGCCTGCGCTGCTTTAATGGAATTGCTAGGGGAAGACCAAGAACTTAAAAGCATCGACGCCCATTTAAAAGGCAAACCCAGCGTAGATCGGAATCGTTATAATGGTCAGGGGCATACCTGGGCGAGATATACTTCCCCAACCGGTTTAGTGGTTATTTTAGATGTAGCAAATAATTTTATCGGTCATTTAAATTCGGAAGAAACTCAAAAGAAAATTAAGAAAGGCACCTTATGGCCTTACCAACGCCCGGCAGAGGTTATTTTCCCTTTCTAACAGACTTAACAGCCATTAAGCAAATCAGCAGATAAATGATGCTTAAAGTGATTTAATAGTTATTTTTTAAAAATGTTTTTAAATAAACCAATAAATAAGGTTAAATCGGTTGTTTAAGGTTAAAAACAGCAATGTGGGTAGTAGCTTACCTGAAGCTGTTAAAAATATTGTTTAAAAAATGAAAATTTAAACAAAAATACACCAAACAAAAGCGCAACAAAAACGTTAAAATACGGGCGTATCAAATAATGCAAACGTATTGAATAACGTATTGAATTAACCAAGCGCATATGGAGGCTAATTAAAATGGGTCACGAAAAATCAAAGATTTTTGGGGCTCATTTATTAGGAAAATAAAAAATGAGCTTATACAAACACGTAAGAGAGTCATGGAAAAAGCCTAGAGAAAACGAATTATGGCAGGAGCGGTTAGTGGCTTGGAGAAAAGAGCCGGTTACCGCCAGATTAGAACACCCCACCAGAATTGATCGGGCACGTTCATTAGGATATAAAGCCAAGCAAGGTTATGTCGTCGTTAGGCAGCGAGTTATCCGTGGCGGACACACCAGGCCGCAAATTAAAAGAGGAAGAAGGCCAAAAAGGTCTGGGATCAGGCTTTCTTTAAGAAAAAGTTATCAGCAGATTTGTGAAGAAAGAGCGCAAAAAAAATTCGCTAACTTAGTGGTGCTGAATTCTTATTGGGTTGCTGAAGATGGATACTATTGCTGGTATGAAGTAATTCTAGTCGATCCAGAACATCCGGTCATCAAGTCTGATCCAAAAATTAACTGGATTTGCCAGGGAAAGAACCGCAGCCGGGTCTTCCATGGAAAAACTTCTGCCGGAAGGAAAGGCCGAGGCCTGCGCGGCAAAGGCCACGGTTTTGAGAAAGCCAGGCCCAGCAGAAGGGCACACCTTAGGAAGCAATAAACTGCATTTTATTTTTTATTTGGATTTTTTATTTGATTCGATTTTTAATGTTTATTTTGGTCTTTTTTTGAATTTTTTATTGAATATTTTATTCTTTAAAGAAGGGCAGGTTTTATTTATTTTTAAAATTTTTTGGATGAGGCTAAATTGGCAAAAGCTTTAAATAAGTAAATTCTTTCTTAACAATTAATGTTAAAAAGAGGACAGGTAACTGTTTTTGTAATCGTAGGCATACTTATTTTAGCAGCAGTTTCTGCAGCAGTTTATTTCAGCCAGTTTAAAACGGCAGAAATTCAGGGAGAAGAAAAACCAGAAGTTGGTTTCATTAAGTCTTTTGTGGATAATTGTCTGGAAAAGAGCGCCCAAAAAGGCCTAACTGAAGTTCTTGCCCAAGGGGGTTATTACGAGTTTCCTTTGGATTTAAATGTCTTTGAATTTGCCGTAGAAGATGAAAACTTGCAGGTGCCGGTATATTTCCAAAATGAAAAAACAGCATATCCTCCTTTAAATTTTATTGAAAAAGAGGCAGCTAAAGCAACGGAAAAGGCGCTTCTGGACTGTGTTGGAAATTTTGAAAGTTTCCAAGCGCAAGGTTATGCTATTGATGCCTATGCTCCAACAATTAAAGTGCAATTCTTAGACAAAACTTTAGTAACTTCAGAATTCCCTCTTACTATTAAAAAGAATGGGAAAGAAACCAAATTAAATTCTTTTTCTGCTGCTCTTCCGTTTAATTTCAAAGAAAAATACGAAACCATGGCTAAATATCTTGCTGAGCAGGAACAAACTCCTGATGCTTTCCAATTAGGAAAACTTTCTTCTACCGTTTATGAAAAAAATGATGATTTTGAATTTAAACAGCTTGGAGAAAGCGGTTCGGAGGTATTAATAGATCTAATTTATGACACCGAGTACAAAGAAGAGCCGATCGTATACAGTTTTGCGCTATATTTTGATTGGGCTGATTTAAGTAAAGAACCGGAAGAAATTAAAACCATAGAACCAACTTTCCAGTTAAAACCTTTGCCGGAATGGAACATCAGTACGGCCGGCGTTCATACTCTTCAAGCAGAAGCAAGAGGGGAAAGTTTGCTTTTTGAGGAGAGTGATTCAAATGACTTGTTGGTAAATCCAAGAACCGGGTTAATTACTTTAAATACAGCTGATTTTCCTAATGATGAATATTTATATTACCTTAAAGTTAGTGATGGATACGGGCATGAAACTACCGGCTCTTTAGTGATTAATGTTAATATAAATGATGGGACTTTGCCGGTAATGGAGCCAATCAAAAAACAGACCCTTAAAGTTGGAGACGAATTCCAATACAAAGTTAAAGTATTAAACACCGGAAACCTGTTGCAATTCACCAGCCAAACTTATTTATTCAATATCGATGAAAAAACGGGAGAAATTAAATTCAAGCCAGCTGCAGAAGATATCGGTGTTCATACTGTAAGAGTAGATGTAGAAAACGAATATGGGAAAACCTGGCAGAGATGGGAATTAGAAGTAGTAAAATAAAAAGTAAGATAAATTAAACGGAAAAATGATTAAAAAAAATACGATTAAATAATAAAAAAGATAACAATACAAAATAAAATGAGAAAAAAAATAATAATTATTGGGACTATATTTTTATTAATATTATTTGCTATTAGCTTGCTTGCTCAAGAACCCGAATCACAACCAAAACAACCTCTTCCCGAAGATTTTAATTATAATGATCCGGCTGCGGTTAACAGTTTAACTGTAGAAGATTTGGCTAAAGCCATTGCCGAAGGCAAGATAACCGATTTATCTATTATAAATGACCAAAATTTAGCAAAAGTTCTTGGTAAAGACCCTTCTCTGGTTCAACAGTTCTCTGATAACGATCTGGCCCGAGCTTTGAAATCAGATTTAACTTTAATGGACAAAAGTTTTGATGTTGCTAAAGAAGTAGTCTTAAGAACAGAAAAAAATCCCGAAATCTTAAATGATAATCCAAAGATTAAAGAAAAATTTTTCAGCGGATTTGCTGTGTCTGATCTCGGCGGAAAAATTAAGCATTTAGGTCCGCCGGAAGTAGTAGAAGCCATAGCCAGGGGAGAGATTACCGATTTAGGCAAAGTAAAAGTAACTACGGAAGGAGTGCCGTCGGAAAAAAGCACTACTTTTACTCTCGGTGCTGTTCCCAATGCAGAATTGTTGGAAGATGGAACCTTACGAATAAAAAAAATAGCGGAAGATGGAACATTGCAAACAGAAACCGTTATTGCTGGAGCAGAAGATTTTGCAATAAGGAAAGATGAAGCGGGCAATGAAATATTTATGCTTACTAAAGGAACAGCTACGGCAAAAGGCGAAATTCCCAGGATGGAAGTAAAAGAAGGGAAATTGGCTATTGCTACCTCTGAAAACTTCTTTACCACTTACCGAGGAACCTTCACAGTTAAAGCGGCTAGGATGGAACAATTTAAAGGGCTGGAGGAAGGCTACCTGATTGAAGGAGAATTCAGCAGTTATGAACAATTCATTTACCAAGGAAAACTGAACGAGGGTTTGTTTTTTGGAGAGGTTAATGGAAAAATATTCCAGCCCAAGAAAGAGCTTCCAAATCAGTTTATTCTTTTAGGAGGAGAAAAAGGAACTACCTTTACTAAAAAAGATGGAACTGCTATAACTGTAAACACCGCTGAAGGCGTTTATTATACTGAAAGAGCAAGCTCCACGGCAGCCAGCTTTTGCCAGGCCGAGTTTAGCTGCATCGTAAATACGCCCAGCAGTTCAGGAAGCTTAAATCATCGTGATCGGCTGGCTTTCTTAAAGGTCCAAAATGAAGATAAAATTTCCGTGAAAACGCCGGTGTTTTACGATCACTTAGAAGTTCTTGACCAGAAAAACGGGGAAATGTCTTTTGCTTCCTTAGATGGATTTAGTGGAAAAACCAACAGTAGAACAACAATTTATGCTGACGGAGAGATTATGACCGAAGGCACCTTGTCTTTAACTAACTCTGGGCGTTTTGATATAGCTTATGACGAATGTGATAAACACGAATTCGCCTGCAACCGCATCTTACACCATTGGTCTTCCACTCGCTATTTGGAAGATAACTATTTTAAAAAGCCCAAAGAACATTTTGTAACCTGCATGGGTGGTGTTGATTGTGAAAGAGAATTTGCAGAAAATTTTGGCAAGATAATTCCGCCGGGAGCAGAAAAAGCAACTACGACCATAATTGTTGCTGGAGACAATGCTTATACTGCTGAATCGCTTTATTATCATTGCAGTAAAAAAGGCGGCTGCTACATTTTTAACAGCAGGGATACTCCTCCAACTACCGACAGCACGAATTTGGTTGTAACCGGCCATCATGCCGGAGGGACGGGTTTTGTTTTTAGGAACGTTCCCCGGTTAGACAACCAGATGGATGTGCTTAATTTTGGCTGTGAAGCCGGCGCTTCGCCTTTCAGCTGCCTGCCCAAAGAAAACCCCCAAAAACCGGTAAACACTATTACCTTCAGCGCCTGCAATACCGTCCTTCCGGGAACAAACCCTACCCTAACTATGCTTTCTGAGAATTATAAACAGGTAACAGTAATTCAAGGAACCAGCGGCAAAGCGCCATTATACGAAGCTTTGCCGACTCTTCCAACGACTGAAGAAGAAAGGAAAGAGCAGGCCCGAGAATATGGGAAGACCGGAAAGAGGGCTTGGTATATTAAACAAGAAGACGGAAGCTGGAAAATAACTTATGGAAAAGAAGAACCAAAAGAACTGCTGCCGGGATACCATGAATATTTCACTTAAAAACTTTCACAGGAATTATAAGAAAAAAAAAGATACTTGCCGATTAAATGTTCCTATAGGCACCATTAGAATAAAAGCAAGTACTCTCCAAGCCTATGAAAAAACCGCCGCTTCCTGGAAAAAATCAAATAAAACTTTTGCCCACTTATTAAAAGCGGTTAAATTATTTAAAGCAAATAAAAATTTTAAAGTATTGATTGATACTAAAAGTCCCTCTTTTTTAAAAGGACAGCTTTCGCCGGAAGGCCGACCGCAGGGAGCACGAATCAATGTTCTGCCGGATGGAACTGTTCTTGACAAAGCTTATTCTTTATTTGCTAAACATCTTACCTTTCACGACCAAAGTTCACATGATCACTGGGATGTAATTTATCAAAATAAAGGGGGAACTTATGCTTACAGTTATACTTTAAATAAAAAAAGACAGCACCAAAATAATAAATATAAGAAAGTATGGGAATTTGATAAACGTTATTCTCTGCTTACTCGAAATGTAAATTTAGCCCTTAGAAATGAAAAAGATCCATTAGCTGTGCCAATGTACACCCTGCTTAAAACCTATATGCGGGTTGGAAATGAAATTTATTATCGAACGCACAAACATAAAGGATTAACTACTCTTAAGAAAAAAGATATTGCTGTTTCCGGAAATAAAGTAACTTTTAATTATATTGCTAAAGATGGCGTGCCCCGAATTATAACTTTGCCATTTCCCGACACTTACATCTTCCGCTTGAAAAAACTGCTTCAGCATTTAAAACAGGATGATTTTGTCTTTACTTCCAACCAAAAAGGGAATTCGGGACATCCGTTAAGGGAAGAGCATTTCAAAAAAGCTTTTAAGAATTATTGCGGCCAGGAATTTTATCCCCACATTGTCCGCTCGCATTTTGCCACCACTAAAGTAAAAGAATTCCTTAAAGGAAAAAGGAAAATACGCAAAGAAGAAGTGGAAAAACTATTTCTTTCCATTGCGGCAGAGCTGGGGCATAAAAAGTTTGTTAAAAAAGAGCACGTATGGAAAGATAATTATACCGTAACTGTAAACCATTACGTTCAGCCCGAATTGATTGAGAAAATAAAGGAGATAACGGTCAAATAAATGTAATAAATATTTCAATAAAAATGAATAAGCAACAAAAAAATTACGGAGGCTTAAAACATGTCAAAATTTGAATATATTGCGGCAATGCTGGGTGGTTTTGTAATTGGCGGACTGGCTGTTGGCGGGGGAGCAGGATATTTTGTGCATAATCTTGCCAGGGAAAAAGGATTGGAAGAAGGTTATGCTCATGGCTTGGAAGAAGGCCAGCCAAAAGTAGGCTTTGCGGATTATAACGGAGACGGAAATTTAGAGATATGTATCAAGATGTACGATGGAAGAGCTGCCTGCACCGGAGACTTTGATGAAGACGGCCTGCAAGACATCATTATTTTTAATGAAGATTTAGGAGTGGAAACAATTAAGTTTGGAAAAAAAGGCCTTCCCCGCGAGATAGAATTTCTTTTTGAAGAAAAATAAGCAAAAATGAAATAAAAAGTTGCAACCTCTTCTATTATTATTATTATTTCTAAACTAAATCTTTATAAGATACTACCTGTAGCAATAAAAATATGAAGAAAAAGACTTTAAAGAGCGCCCCAAAATTAATTATATCGGCTATCATAATTTTAATTGTTTTAGTTGCATTTGGTTCTGCAGTTTATGTTCTAAACTTCTTACCTAAAGCTAGCGGCAAAGCTGCCGCGCCTTTGCCTCAAGAGCAGGGAACCATAAAAATCTATTTCTGCCCTCGTGAAAATTGTGAAGCGGCTTTTATAGAATTTCTTGATTCTGCAAAAACTTCCATTCATTGCGCTTTATTTGATATCGGCTTAAAGTCTGTGCAGCAAAAATTATTGGAAAAAAAACAAGAACAGATTGAAGTACAGCTTGTTACTGACAACCAATACTTAAAAAAGTTTAATTACTCTTTTGTTAAAGCGGACAAAGGCGGATTAATGCACAACAAATTCTGTATAATTGACGGAAAGAAAATATCTACCGGTTCGATGAATCCAACAGATAACTGCGCCCATAAAAACAACAACAATTTGCTCCTGCTCAATTCAAACGTTCTGGCGCAGAATTATGAAGCTGAATTTCAGGAGATGTGGAAAGGCCAATTTAAGGCTGGGCAGCCGGTGGCAAACCCAAAATTACAATTAGGTAATAGCACCACCGAAAATTATTTCTGCCCGGAAGATCATTGCGCTTATCATATCGAGGAAGAATTAAAAAAAGCAGAAAAGTCCATTTACTTTATGGCTTTTTCTTTTACTAATGAAGGAATTGCCAATATTCTTTTATTAAAAAATCTTGACGGGGTTTTTATCCAAGGAATCATGGAAGCGCGACAGGTAAGTGAATACTCCCAATTTACGAGGTTGGCAAACAATAAGATAGATGTGGTTAAAGATGGAAACAAAAATAATATGCACCACAAAGTCTTTATTATCGATGAAGATACTGTAATTACCGGCTCCTTTAATCCCACCGGCGGCGGAGATGCAAATAACGACGAGAATATTTTAATCATTAAAGATAAAGCAATTGCTGAAAGGTATTTGGAAGAATTTAAATTATTAAAAGCAGAAGCACAGATTTAAGAAAAACTTAGAGAAAAGAAAAGTAAGTTTAAAACGCTCCGCTTTTCTTATTTTTTAAAAATTATAGTTTAACTACTTCTCCTTTTTCCATATCAAAATAAGCATTATTCTCTCCTGGCCCAACCAACGGAAAATTCATTTCCCGAAAATACTGCCCGACAATATCAGCTAAGTTGCTTTCCGGCTTAAATAATTCGCTGCCGCGCTGATAAATTTGGGCAATTTTGTCATAAGGTATATCTGGGCTATTGATCTGCATTTCTGGAAAAAATTGTATTAAATCGTCAAATTGAACATTAAAACTTTCTTCAAAAGCTTTCCTTGCTGAATGCAAACCAAAAGCTACATCCACTAAAGTATGCTGCTTGGTATAAAGCACGGGCCGAATCATTTTTTTAGACGCAACTAAAATAGAATGCCAAAGTTTTTCGTTTCTGGCTGGCAGTTCCAGCACGGTCTTGCTGATATTATATAACAAAGCAGAATAAGCAATATGCTGTGAAGGGCAGCAGTTAAGCGGTTTATCCAGTTTTTGCACTAAACTTAAGGTAATCCGCTGATGATCAGTAAAGCGCGGCATAGTCGTTGGATACTTATAAAAAGCTTCTACCGTAGCGCCGCTAACATTCAAAAAACAATTCATTACTTCCTTAATTTCCTCTTTTGGATATTTATCAGCTAATTCCTTGCCAAAGCGGGCCATCTGCACCAGCATATAAACGTAAAGGGTATCTTCTTCCGGCCGAAAAGGAATCTGGTGGTCTAAATGAGTATAAACTAAAGAGCTTTTTTCATTTTTTATCTCTTTTTGCGCCGAAGAATAACTTTTAGCCATCTTTAAATGGGCTTTAATTACACTCGCTATCCTTGAAGGATGCTTCCATGCTCTCAAGAACAAATCGAGGCCCATTTCCAAGTTTCTAGAAGCAGTGGGCACTTGCTCTTGGTAATTCCTCCAGCCGCGCTGAAAGGCGAGTGGAAGAAGGGTTGCCCATAACAGCGGCTTAACGGTTTTCGTCAGCAAATTTTCTTCAAGAAAAGCTTCTACGCCAATGTCTTTTACTTTACTGGAAGGCATTATAATATTTAAGATGCTATAATTATTATTTTTATGGTATATATTGAAAATACTTTAATCCCAAACTAAGGTTATCCCAAACCATTTATCCTAAATTATCCAAAATCTTATGTGCATTGGTTGTACTTAAATATTCAGCAATATCTTTGTTTTCTGCCCTTAACAGCAATTTCATTTGCAGCGAGTTCATCTCCTCCCTGCTTACCCGGATAAATTTGTCAACCGCAATTAAACCATACGGGTACCCTAAAAATAAAGCATCCCGGCTATTTTCCACCAGTAAAGGAAGAACTTCCTTATCGCCCATAAATCTAAAAATATGTTTTGCTTTTTCATGCAGCTTAACAAAATAAGCCTTATCATCAATAAAATAATGCCAGCACCCTTTAAAACCAAGCTTATTTAACAACACAATGGGAGAATTTCCGGAGGCAGTAAATAATGCAGAAGATTTTGCCAAAGAGCAAACTTTTCCAGTTAATGTTTCAGCTAAGGGGGTTAAATATTTTTCTTCATTTTTATAAGCTTGCTCCAGGGTTCCGTCTAAAATGACAAAATCAGCTTTAATTTGTGAAGCTAATGACAATTCCGCAAATCTTCTGGCCATGTCTGCTACCCGGCTGATAGGGGCTCTTTCAATTCCTATTTTAATACTGTCGTCAGTAGAAGAAATAAACAAATCTGTTTCATCAATTAATTTATCGCCAAAAATTTTAGATTCATAAAACAAGCCGTTAGCTGCACCACTGCTTGCATAGTTAGTTACGCCCTCGCCAACATATTTAGCGGTAGTTAGTAGATAAAATTGGTGTTGGGGTTGGGTTATTTTTTGGTTATTCCTAAACACAACCGCCCCCACTTTAATAAAACTTAAACAAAAATTTCCGGAAGAAAGAATTTCTGCCTGCCCCCCGTCAACAAAAGCAATAGTTTGAGTGTTCTGGATAGCGAGTGTGGGGCTCGGTATAACTTCAAAATTATTTTTATTAATATTAATAAGGTTATTATTAAAAATAAGCAAATCTTCTTCTTTAAACTCGTGAATAATTTTTTTTAAATGTTGAGAGATTTCATTTAGCATTAAATTAACTAGAACTACCTGCTTATTAATGGTTTATGGTTCTAAAACATAATTGTTTAAAAATTATTAAAATTCTAAGTATAGCATCAACTATACTGAAAGACGCAAAAAATTGAGCAAAATAGTGCGTCTTTCATATATAATGGCGGATAATTAATGCTCAATTATTTATGTCCGCCACTATATAATAAAAAAAAGCCCCTGGTG
>CAZKNU010000008.1:0-29262 GCA_964554235.1 uncultured Methanosarcinales archaeon
ACATATGGGGGATAATTCCTCTTTTTATAAATCACTCACTTTTCGAATTGTGCCCAAAAAACGAAAAGATTAAAAAAGAGATGTGCTTTAACATTAGCAAAGAGAAAATATAAAATAGTTATTTTTGATAATGTAGAAAAATTATTGTCTGTAAAATAATGAAGAAAAGAAAATTATTGTTATTGTCTGTAATGCTTGCTCTTTCTTTAGTTTTTATCTTTTATAGTAAACCGCTCTTACTATTAACTGGCCAAGCTACTAAACCAGGCGCATTTAGCTTAGAAGTTGAAATTCCCGAAACATACAAAGAAGTTTTAGCTGGAGAGGATCTATGGTTCACCTCAAAAGTACTTAATCTTGCAAACACTAACAGAACAGATGTTACTTTAAAATATGAAATCCTGGATGTTAATGGAGAATTAAAAACCTTAAAATCCGAAACTGTTGCTGTTGAAACCAGGGCTTCTTTTGTTAGAGATTTAAAAGTTCCAAAAAGTTTAGAAAAAGGCTTTTATTTTTTAAGAGTAACTTTAATTTCTCCTTTTGAAAAATCTGAAGCTGAAACTTCTTTTAAGGTTATAAAATAATAGACCAAAAAATAAAGTTTTTCTTGTGCAAGAAATCTTCTTGGGATTTTTTACATTCTAAAAATCTGCCGTTTGAAACGCCAGATTTTTATGATTCTCATTTGCATTCATTACTGCCTTCATAAATAGGATAGCCGGTAAAGTTTAACGGTTCATAAACATTATACACCGGGGCAGTAAGATTATTTAAAATTCCCCATTCTTCCAATTTAATGATTCCGTTTAAAATAGTATTAACAATGGTAAAAAAAGGGTGGGGATGGACTTCTTGTGCCAGGGATAAAATCATTCCGGCCCGATCCTGCTGTTCTTTTAATTCTTCTTTGGTTACGCATTTCACATAAGCATAACCGCCATTTTCGGCCCAGTCGGCATATTTTTCCAAAGCATAATATTTAGTTGGATTGGTATCAAAATAATAATTAAAAATAGTGGCTTCGGAATATTTTTGCGACTGCATGGCTACATTTTTTTGCTTGGTTTTAGCTAAATCCGTTTCTGCAGCAAATTCTTCAGACATTTCATCGGATACATCAAAAAAAGAAATATAACCTTCTTTCTGGCAGAGATATCCGGCAAAATCATTTCCGTCAGCGAAAATACTGTTAACTTTAGCTAAATTAATTCCTGTATCCGAATCTTTTACATTAATTGAAATTATACTTCCGTCCTGCTCATCAATAAAAGAAACATTACCTTCTCCATTAGTAGTTCCCGATTTAACTTCTGCTGAACTAGAATAATTATTATCTATATTATTTGTTTTGGGATTATTATAAAAATAATTTTCATAAACATTTCCACTGGAACAGCCGGTTAAGGCGCTTAATGTTAAGGTGATAAAAGAGGTTGCGGGCTTTACCATAACCAATTTAAGCAGCTGCTCCAGATTCTGTTTTGCCATAAATTTTTTTATGAGGAGAGAAACTTATAAATACTTCTTTGCTCTTATGTATGTTATGAATAAGAATGGTGGCATTGATATATCTATTAATATGCTGGTTATAGTAATTATTTCTTTAGTAATATTATCAAGCGGGATTATTTTAATGTACCAATTTATCGGCGGCGCAGAAGAAATAAAAATGGACTTAGACCAAAGAACTAATGATGAATTAGAACGCCTGCTAGTAAATCAAGGCGAAAGGGTAGCCTTGCCTTTGCATATTGCCGATATTTCTCGTGGTGACATCCATGTATTTGGATTGGGTGTCCTTAATACTTTAGGAACAAACCAAGAATTTTTAATTACTATCGAACTTAAAAGAGTTAGTGATGAAACCGAGCAGGAAATTACCGCTAAAATAAATAAAGCAGAAGTTCAGGACTGGCTGCTATATAATACTCAGCCGATTTTTATTTCCGAAGGCAGTAATATTAAAGAACCAATTCTAGTAAGTGTTCCCAAGAATGCCGTAAAAGGGCAGTATATTTTTATTGCTAAAGTAAACACGGCCTTAGGCGCTGATTATGGAAACCCGCAGCAGTTTTATGTGAATGTTTATTGAATATAAATCATATACAGTATATATTTTAATATCTATTAAGTAACGAAATTTTTAAATAAGAAAGAGTATTTATCAAGGCTATTGGCAGGCAAAAAGAAGCGTTTGAACTATCTTTACAAGGCTGCTTTCATGGCAGTTTTAGGAGGTTCTTTGGCGGCTTCCTTTACTTCTGGCTATGTTTATCGGGATACTATTCGTGATGAAGTTTATCCGCCTTTGGACCGCAATGAAAAAGAAGTTCTAATGCGGTTAAATGGCAACCCCAAAGCCTTGCAAGAGTGGATTGCTACTGGAACTCTTGCTGATGATGAGCGTTTTATTGGCAGCTTATGTCCTGAAACTGCGAAATCTTGTGAGGTGTGGACTCCCGCAGTACATTATTTAAGGACTAAAAAAGGCGATTGCGATGATGTTATGGCTTTAGCTCATTATGTTCTTAATAAATCCGGCAAAGTGCTTTTCTTGGGCGGCAACTCTCCGAATCATGTCGTTTATGTTTATCCCGGCGAGAATGGATTATATGGTGTTATCAGCATCGGAGCTTCAGAATATTCCTTGCCTAAATACAAAACTATAGATGAAGTTGCCCAATCTTTTTCCGGACGTTATGATTATTATCGGGAAGAAACCCTGCCTGATGATGACCAAATTTTACTTTATAGCTTTGATCTTTGGGAAAGAATAACCAGGGGCCCTCCAAAAGCAATAAAAGCAAATAATGGTTCTTAATGATAATTCACTTTGGGCAATAAAATCTAAACCTTACTTAAAATAAGAAATTATATTCTGCTTTAATGACCTGAAACTTAATGAATATTCATCGAAACCGTCAAAAATAATCTTAGCTGAATAATAAAAAAACAGGTCATCGCGAATAAGGGTGCGTTCTGCAAAGCAGTTAAGGTCATTGCTTAGCGTTACAATCAAGCCGGGAGCTTTACTGTAAAACCTTAGCTGCCCGACGCCATAATAAAGCGGATAAACTTTTCGGTTGGTAAAGGAACTAAAGTTGGTGATGCTTATAATATCTTCGCGGGATCTTCCTTGAGCTTCGGTTAATTCCTGCAGGTAAGTATTTAATTTCTCGGGAATAGGAAATTTTCTAACATCTATAGTTTTTCCTCCTTGTCGTAGAATAATATTTTCTAAATCCGCTCTTAAAGCAGTAGCACTTACTTTTTTTGGAACATTTATTTCTAATTCCTGCATGTTAAATCGATAAATCTTAATTTAATCGCCTATTTAAAAATAACCTATATAAAATATTTGTTTAAATCAATAGTAGGTTTCTAAAAAAGGCTATTAGGCCTGTTAGGGGCGCATTTAATTCTGGCGGATTGGCCATATTATATCCAACTTCTTGTAAAGTTGATCTGAATGCAGGTGCTAAATGCCGGTTAGACCATCTGTTATGCCCCCTATCAGCCGTATAAAAATTAGATATAAATTAACCTTAAATCAGCATTTCATTCAAGAATTTCTTAGGGTCTTTAGCCTTGACTACCGAATGGCTAATCAAGACCCCTTTAGTGCCCAACAACAAAGCCTGCCCTAAATCTTCCTTGGAATGCACGCCCGCACCGCATAACACTTTGGTTTTTGGGCTGATGGCTTCCACTGCCTGCACGGCCTGAACAATAATATCGGGCTTGGCTGTGGTTACAGAAATATTTCCGCCAATAAGCTCTTCCGGCTCATAAGCAATATATTCCGGATGAAATTCAGCCACTTTTTTTATTTCAGCAAGATTGGAAGCGCAAACCACCGCATTTAAGCGGTTATTTTTGCAAAGGTCAACAATTTCTTTTAGGAATTGCAGGGGAATTTTTCGTTCGGAATGATTTAAGATGGTTCCTTTAACCCCTAACAATTTTAATTCTTCTATAGAAATTCTGCCGGTATGCGCGCCCAAGGAAGTGTAATCGGCATGCTGGGAGAAAACGGTTAAATCAGTTTTTTCAGCAACTTCCATTAAAGTCAAGAGCGAAGGAGCAAGAATGATTTCATAATTATTTTTTTTAATCTGAGAAATTTTCTGAGCCAGCAGCAGGGCTTTTTTGCCGGCGGCTTCCGGATAGGTCTTGAAATTGATAATGATTAATGGTTTCATTTTCGGTTATATTTAACTATTTCAATTATATTTCCTTCAGTGTCTTCACACTGTAAACAACGATAAGGGTAGTCTGTAAATTCTAAATCTTCTGGAGGGAAAATAATTTTTACTTTATGCTTTTTTATTTTCCTAAAAACAACATCAATATTATCAGCAAAAAATACCGGAATTGCATTATTTCCTACAATTCTTTTTTCACTAATAATTTTGGGGTTAATTAAACCAAAATAAAAGCCAGACCCAACATCAAAATCTGCCCAGGTTTTTCCTTCCCTGTGTTTTACTTTTGTACCAAGTAAATCTTCATAAAATTTGATTGCTCTATCCATATTTTTTACAGACATATAAACATGATCCAGTTTGGCTTTCATTTTTCGGCGACTTTATTTTTAATTTTTAGTTAATTTATTTTTTAACTTTAAATTCTGCTTCCAAGTAATCTTTCTTTTTTTCTTTTTTAAGTTTGTTGAGTATTTTAAAGAAGTAACTGAATAAAATTAACAGTAAAATAAACGGAAGCAGTAAAAACAAAATTTGAAACACTAAAACCAAAAAGAGAATTACTATTAATATAACTCCTAAAGAAATTAACCAAATTTTAATTCCGGACAGATTCATTTTTTAGATAAAGAGAGATAAGTATAAAAATTATTCCCCCCAGAAAAGCTTGAAATAAGATAGTTTGGCTTATTTTAACAAAAAATTGTACGGGAAACGTTTGGATTAATAAAGAATCTACTGGAAACATCCAGTTGCCCTGTGGAAAAAAAAGATAATGAAAAGCAGTAAAAGAAGACTTAAATGAAATTAAAACCAACAAAAATAAAATTAATTCAACTGTAATTACGCTTATTCCACCGTATTTTGACAGCTTAATTAGTTGTTCTTTATCTTTTCGGCAGTAAGTTATGATTAAGGTAAGCACTAATAATAAAGAATAAAAAACATGATTCATAACTTCCATTACTTGCTTAACGTCGATTAAATGAGCACGTTCCGGCTCAGTATATTGTAACTGGTTAAATTCCGTGCTTTGCTGCTCTTGAGTTTGTTCTTTATTTAACAGAAAATCAAGCATAATTTCCTGATGGGGAGTTAATTCTGCAAAGTGTAAAGCGATTTTATAAGAAACCAGCAGCATAAACAAAGGCAGCAGAACACAAAAAAAAATTAATAACCCTTTTTGAAAAAAAGTTTTATTTAGATATTTTGTACTCAATGAAATCCCTCTCTACGATTCTCCCTGCGTTTATCAATTATTCGTTTAACTACAAATTTCCACAATAGAAAAATACCTAATACTGCCAGGCTGATTTTAGACAGCCAAATTAAAAAAGGAACCGTCACCCAAATTAATTCTATTAATAAAATTAAGATTATAATTACTTGAGCAGCAATAATGGAAATAAACCACTTTTTAATTCTATTTTTCATGTTATGGTCTCACTTGACTTGCTTAACTTAATGATGTCGCTTAATGTATTTAATTTATTGATATTTATTTTAATTTATTATAGCTTATTTTACTTAATTTATTGATGTCCTTTTTCCACCAGTTCTTTTAAAATTTCGGAAATTACTTTCCCGGAAGCCTTTCCGGCCAACTCTTTCATGCATAAACCCATTAATGCCCCCGTCGGTGCAGCGGGATTTTGTTTAACAATTCGGGCAATGGTTTGGTGTAGCGCTTCAGTAGAAAGGACCGCATATTTTTTAAGATCAAATTCTTTTTTAATCATGTCCATTAGAACATCAATAACAATATCTTTGTGAATCTTGTCTTCATTTAAGTATTTAACCAGTTCCCTGAAATTATCCTCGGTTAAGGTTTCCGGATCTAATCGGTATCTTCTTTTTATTTCCAAAGGCATAGAAGTTAACATTTCTGCCAGGAAAGCTGGTTTGATTTGAGAATAATTTTTTACTAATTCTTCAAACAAAAGTACTTTATCTGATTTAGCTACAAATTCGGCTAAATCTTTTCCCAACCCAAAGTCTTTTTGATAGCGTTCGATTTTTTCTTCTAATAATTCCGGAAGTTTAATATTGGAAGTATCCGGCTTAATCAGATGCACATCTGTTTCTGGATACATACGTGAAGCATTAGATATTAATCTAAGGTAAGCAGTAGTGCCTTCGACTGTAGCATTCCTAACTTCAGAGGGAACCCCTTTTAAAACTTCAGTAGCCCGCTCATAAACGGCCGCTAAAGCAACCTTAGCTTTAGGTTCTGCATCAGCAACCAACACAAAAGCATCTTTAGAAGAACAATTTAATTCTTTTTTAATTAATTCTACTTCTACGGCAGTAATTCCATAATTAGGTAATTCATCTGAATGAAATATTCCCCCCACACCAGCATTAACTTTAGCTCTTCCAGAAAATTCTGAACCCAAACGATAATTGGGCTGTAATTCTCTTCCTAAATACCCAGCCAGTCCGTTAAGTTTGATGCCTAAAACTTTATTATGGTTGTTAAGCGTATTTTTGATTATTTTTACCGCAGAATTTTTTAACAAAGAAGTTAAATCAAATAATTGAAATTTATTTAATTTTAACTTTTTTAATTCTTGCTTAATTTTTAATAATTCTAATTGCCTTTTAACTTCCAATTCCACCAATAAATGCACCTGCCTTAACTCCTGCGCGCCTTTAATTTCAATTCTGGCCCCCCCTTTAATGGAAACATTGACATCCTGCCGAATGGTTCCCAATCCTCTTTTTATGCCAGGCAAGGAACGCAGCATCAATCCAATTTTCTTAGCTGTTTCCTGGCATTGTTCTGGGGAAGTAATATCCGGAGCAGTACCAATTTCGATTAAAGGAATGCCTAACCGATCCAAAGAATAAACTTTTTCCCGGGCATTTTCATAAATAATTTTACCGGCATCTTCTTCCAAGGAAATATTGGTTAAATGAATTTTTCCTGCGCTGGTGCTGATTTCTCCGCCGCGGGCAACTAAAGCAGTTCTCTGAAATCCAGAAGTGTTGGAGCCATCAATAACCGTTTTTCTCATTACCTGAATTACTGAAGCGATTTGAGCCTGGACTAATTTACAGAATTGTAAAGTTGTGTATAAAGCCTCCTGATTAATTTCATGCGGCGGCTCAGAATCGGTTTCCACCAGGCAGGTGGTATCTTTATAGCCTTGATAAACAAAAGTCTTGTTCTTTAACTGCTCCTGCAAGGCCGCAATATCGATTTCTCCCGATTCACCGGCGGCAGCCCTTAATTTTCTTTTGATGGTGAAATCAGGCGGGTCGTCTCTTAAGGTGGTGGGGCAGCTGCAGAATAATTTGTGCCCTTCCAGCTGCTGATGGATTTCCAAGCCGCATTTTAATCCTAATTTTTGGTAAGGCATGACTAGAAGTAAAGAAGAACTGTTTAAAAAACCTGTGGTTTTGGGAGAGAAGTCAACGGGAATAGGTTTACGGGAATATGTTTAAGAGATCATGTTTAAAATTTATCTGCGCACATTTACATATAATTTTTAGCCAGGCCATACAGCACTTGCCCAACTATGCATCCGGCACCAAATGCTGCCCCTCTTCTTAAGGCTGCTTCACTAGGCAATTTACGCAGCCAGCGATCACAAGCATAGGATATTCCTCCAAAACAGAACCCGTTGTAAAATACGCCCATAGTCGTCTGAGGACCTGCAGTTTCATCCGCAGCACCCATCATTCCTACTAATGCGCCGCCCCCGGCTCCGAGACAGAATTCGATTAGGTCTGTTTTGGTAAGTAATTTTGGTTTTTCTTTAGTATTATTATTATTATTTTCTTCCGGGTTTATTTTATCATCAATAGCCATAAATGTTAACTGTAAGAGGCATATTTATAAATATTACTCAAAGAATAAGTTTAATCTTATCGACAACTTAATTTCTGCCAAAACGAGGATACAAAGAAAGCAGTTCTTTTAATTTGCTATCGAGAGAGTCTAATAAGTTTAACTGGGTTTTAATATCAAGATTTCGGGCATAAACCTGCAGCACTTTTCTAATGTTCTTAGGAAAAGTTTTTACTTCTTGTTCTTTATCAAAACTTTTTTCCAAATCAACAAACCATTCTCGCTGCTTATTTAAAATCCTAGTTTGTTCCGGAGCATTTAATTTAGCCATACTCATAAACACATTAAGGTGTGTTTCACATTCAGTCCGTAACCTTTCTTTTTGTGACATTATAAGTAGAAAGATAAAGTTATTTAAAAAGTTTTAGTTATTGAGGTAGTTATTATTCACCAAAAAACCAAACGCTTATATATTTAAAAAAAATACTGCTAAGAATGATTTGGGAAAATCTGCAATGGGGTTTATACTTAATTACGCTTATTTTAGCAGGCACTACTGCAATTTTGGGGCTATTTGTATTAAATAAATTATTCCAAAATAAATTAAAAGACCTCTTTAGCAATGTTAGTTTTTTTGTCTTTTTTTTCCTGATTTTTGGATATGGCTGTTTTGCCTTGGCAGAAATATGCTGGTTTTTGATTTTTGATGTATTTAAGCAAATGCCTTCAGCAAGTATGCCTGACATTTATTGGGTTATTGGTTCTATCTTTCAGCTACTGGCTTATGTTTCTTTTTCTGCATATATGTTTAAACACCATGGACAGTTGCGCCATGCTGTAGCCTTATTGATTTTTGGAGGAGTAGTTTTAGCAGGAATTTTAGGTTTTATTTATGGCTTAAATTTATTTAATGCTGAGAAAACGGTTGGACATATGTTTTTAGGATTTTTTTATCCTTTAATGACCGGACTAATCTTAATTTCTTCATTAAGCGTTTATTTATTTATTGAAAAGATAGGTTTATTTCAAACAAATTTCCTATTTTTATTTCTAGCTAATTTTGCTTTCTTAGCGGGAGATTTATTGTATACCTACACCACTTCTCTGGGAGTTTATGGTGTCTTGGGAGCAACTTCGGAGTTGTTATATATAGCTGCATACCTGCTCTGTAGTATTTCCTTTTTTGTTCTATTAATGAAAACCAGAAGTTATAGTCCGGCTGGGCCGCTTAAAAATTAAATGAGAAACAAACCTTTTTAAACCTAAATCATTTTATTTTTATCATGAATTTTAAACCTAATTTTAATAATAAATTTTATTATATGCTGGCTCCGTTGGAAGATTTTACGGATTCTTGTTTTAGGACACTTTGTTATCGCTATGGTGCAGATTTGACGATGACGGAATTAATTAAATTTGAATCGTTGGCTAAAAACAATAAAACCTCCTGGGAAAGAGCCAAACAATATGATGATGCCCCTCTGGCTATTCAACTCTTAGGCAGCCGAGAACAGTTTTTAAAAAAATTCTTGTCTAAATTTCAGCCAGAAAAAGGTTTTGCCGGATTTAATTTAAATTTGGGCTGCCCTGCTCCTAATGTAATTAATACGGGTGCGGGATGCGCCATGGTAAAAAGAATTTCCAAAACTAGGACGCTTATCGGCATTATCAAAGATCATGGATATAACGCCAGCATAAAAATGCGTTTGGGATTGAACCAATATGAAAAAGAAAAAAAAGTTTATCTTAATTTAATCAATAATGTTAATGCCGATTTTTTTGTGGTGCATGCCCGGCATGGTGCGCAGACTTATGCAGAAAAAGCTGATTGGTCTGTTTTTTCTGAATGTGTAAATACCGGAAAAACTATTATTGCTAACGGCGACATCAAAACTAAAAAAGATATTGAACAGGTAAAATCCTTTGGGTGCAAAGGAGCAATGATTGGCCGGGCCGCAATAATTAATCCCTTAATCTTTGCCGAATTAAAAAGTCTGGCTGTGCCTCTTTTAGACAAGATTAAAGCTGAATATGATCGATTGCTGCAGGAAAGAAATCCTCCGTTTAAATATCAAAAGAATATTTTTAAGCATCTTAAAGCAGAAATTAAGTTTGAAGAAAAATAATTAAAATATCAATAAGTGAATGGAACACCCATAAATATCCCCCTCTACGGGTGGTGACAAAACCAAAAACTTTATAAATAAATATACTATTTTGCATTAAAATTAACTTTAACAAAAATGACCGCAGGTATTAAAATAGAAGAACTGGTTGCAACGGCAAGTGTATATGCTGCACAGGGAGAAGTTTCTACGACCGAATACTATTTAAGTTTAGCCCAAAGATATGCCGGCAAGAAAGATATTTCTGCAATAGTTACGGATGTGGAAAAAAGGTGTTTTAAAAAGGCCTGCCGGTTTAACCTTTCCAGAGCAAGAGAATTTGCGCGGAGAGGAAGAATTCCCGTAAGAGATTACTGTCTCTCTTTAGCAGAAGAATATGCCCGCAAAATCGGAACAGATATTTCTTCACAAATTGCTGTAATTAAAGCAACAGATTACCAAAAAAGGTAAGAAGTAAAGAATAGAAATTCTATTAAAAATTAATATGTCAAAATCGGCAGGGGACCACCGGTCAAAGACCGGCGGCATGTTCGCTTCGGCTTACCCCTGCCGACTTTTGAGCACGCCAAAATTCCACAAATCAATAAGTGGTTTACTTTGTAAACCACCCTTCAGAGAAGGGTGGAATTTTCAGCGTTTAAAAGAAATTTATTTACTTTAAAACTGAAGCAGCAGCTTGAAGATATCCTCTTACTTTTTCAAGATTCAACAAATCATCCCCATAAGCAGAAGTGATTTTATCCCGTAATCCTCCTTCTGCATCAATACAAAAATTACTTTCTTCAATTTGCTGAAGGATTTCAGTTAATCTTGGAGTTACCTTCTCTCCGGCAAATCCCCCTGCAAATCCAATCGTTAAATCGGGACATTGGTTTTTTAATTCCGAATAAATTGCTACCGATAATTCCAAATCAAAAGGTATCCCTTTACCACCAGAAGGATCAATAAGAAGGTAACTAATTGAATCTCCGTAAGCTTTAATTCCGGTTGCAATTTGATTAGAAGATTTTCCTTCCATAGCTTTATGTGATGCTTGAAAAACAATTTGCATTTCTGGATATTGTTCTTTTATTTTTTTTACTTGGTTAATTTCTGGCCAAACAATATTTAGTTGAATTGCTTTGCACAAATCTTTTTCATAAATCCCGGCAAAGATTTGAGCAACCTGATTGGATAATGAATCCATTTCTTTGGAATTATAATGAATCATGGTCAAAACTTCTCCATCCGTTGCCTGTAATAAATCAGGAAGAGTATTTACCAATGGGTATCTTCGATTTGGGGTTGGTTGCCCATTAAGAGTTTTATAACTTACCAAGAAACCGAGCATAGGAATATGCGGACCAGCCATAGAGTAATCTGCTTCAGAGAATTCTTTACAAATATCCTTGGTTTCCTGAACATTAACTGGTCCGGTTATTCCAACATAAGGTTTTGCTGCCATAAATAAGATACTTCCATAAATATTTAATAATTTAAATTAAAAAAATAAAAAAGGAATTAAAATTAAATTCCGTACATCTTTTGTAATCCTGTTACGTCTGGCTGTTCTAACGTTCTCTTTTGAGTTTCACCGTAAGATGAATAGCCATACATGGTTACTGCAGAACAAGAGGAACTGTAAATGTCTGCAAGGCCAACGCTGTGCCCAAGTTCATGTGCAGCAATATTCTGTAAATCCATCACTGCGAGATTTAAAGTGCTATCGCCCCAAGCAAATTTAGTGTTGAAAAGCATGTCAAATTCAACAATTCTCTTACCAACTCTAGTATACCATACGGAAGTTACGGCAATTACATTGCTGTCCGGATGCTCGCCAAAAGCAAGGGCATTCACGTAATTTTGCACACCATACTGGGCAGTGTAATCTACGGCATAAACGTTGTTAAACAAATCTTTAGAGACGACCCCATCCCAGGTTTCTGCAGCAGTGGATATGGAAGAAGTTACAAATTCTTCGGTTAACCCTTGCGAATTAGTGGGATTGATTACATAATTTACTGGAAAAGTAGTCCATTTAACGCCCATCAGTTTGTAGCAAGAATCTGTTCCCGGCACTTTGGCTGAGCTGCTCGGTTTAGCATAGTGAATAAAATCCACTCTTTCCAAATCCCAGTTATCACCAATGACCGGAGAGTGTTCCGGAGCTTGCGCGTTTTCTTTAGCTCTATCATTAGCCGGAATCAGCATAGAAGCAGAAGCCGCTACTGAAAGTGCTACTATAGTTATTATTAAAATAACCAATCTACGATTTAATTTCATTTTTTACCTCCTTAGGTTAAAATTATTAATTTTTAATTTAATTTTTAAACTGGGGGGTAATATTTTCGAGAACCTATTTAAATGTTTTTATTTTACGGAATTAAATAAAATAAGAACTAACTTTTTTTACTTACCCATACATCTCTTTAATTTCTTTACTAGTCGTGGCCTGCTCGGCTTTTTTCTCCCTGAAACGGACAAAGCGCGGAAATCTTAAAGCTAATCCTAAAGAATGATAAGGGCTTTTAGTAATTTCCGCAGCTAATACTTCCACAACAAGGGCTGGTTCAAACCAGACTTCTGGCTCCATTTCTTTGTTAATTACTACTCTGCCGGGCTTTTTGTTAACTTTATGCTTGCTCAACATTTTAGGCAATTCGTTTAACACTTCATCAGTTAAACCCGTGCCTAATTTACAAACTGTTTCAAAAGTATCTTCTTTTTTATTATAGCTGGCACATAACAAAGCTCCGTAAGTTCCGCTCCGTTTACCTTTGCCATGATACGCACCAACAATAACTAAATCAAAAGTATCTATCATTTCTTTTTCATATTCTTTTTTCCATTTAATCCAGTTCCAGCCGCGAGTACCGGCTAAATAAGGAGAATTGGGATCTTTTACAATAACCCCCTCGTGCCCTATATCTAACATTTTCTTAAAAAATTCATTTAGTTCCTGTAAATCATCGGTATCAATGCGGTCAGCAAGAGTTATCTGTTTATTTTTAGTAAGAATTTTTTTTAATTTCTCGATCCTTTCATGATAAGGCTTGTCAATCAAAGATTGGCCATTCAAATAAAGAAGGTCAAATATTTTTAATTCCACCGGCACTTTTTTAACATATTCACTAATATTTTCTTTCCTTCTTCTTTGCATTAATACTTGGAAAGCGGCATACTTGCCTTTCTCGCCGACGGCCACAATTTCTCCTTCAACAATGAATTCCCGCGCAGCAAGGCATTTTGCCAAATATTCCACGATGTCCGGAAATTGGCTAGTGGTATCATCTAATCTTCTAGAAAATAAAGTAATTTTCCCTTTAGTTTTGTGTGCCTGAACCCGTTCGCCATCATACTTTCCTTCTACCGCAAAATTACCGGGGATCTTCTCAGTAATTTCTTCCAAAGCTTTAACCCGTTGCGCTAACATCATTTTAATCGGCCGGCCAACTTTAGCTTCAATTTTTTCTATTCCGGATAAACCTTTTTTGGCGATAGTTTCCGCAATAATCCCTACGTCTGGACAAATATTATATGCCCTTTCCAATAATTCTTTATTCTTTTTTTCTCCGGTATAAGCTAAAGCTAATGCATCTAAAACGGTCATATCTCCCACGCCCATCCTTAAAGTTCCCAAGGCAATCCGGGTAAGATATTTTGCTCCTTTGGCCGTAGCTTTTTGCAAGAGCGCAGCTAAGGTGTTAGTTTTAGCTTCTGACGATCCGGCGCCAGTTAAGGTAGTAATTTTATGTAATTTCTGGAATAATTCTTGTACAGTCAATTTGCCTAACGGCACTAAAGTTTGAGGTTTCTTTTGCAAAACCTTTTCTGCAGTTAAGCCAACATCGCCAGTTTCCTGCATAAGTTTTTTAACTTTGGATAATTCCATTCCGGAAGCCGTGGAGATGGCTTTAAGAACAGACATCTCCGCCATGCCTAAAACCACATTCTCATATTCAGAAGCAATCTGCCCCAAAGTCAGATAAGCGACCATGGCCATATCTTCTGGGGGAACTTTTTTGAAGAATAGGGATAAAATCTCCCTCATTTTATTTCCGGAAGCAGTTCCTTCCAGCTCCTCAAACAGTTCCGCTAATTTTTGAAAATCCATCTGCTTAAAGAAAGTAATTTAGGTTATATAAAGGTTATTCTTTATTCATCACTTATTAAATTAAAAACATATGTTTTCCAATAGACATGTTTTTAAATATAGCCATTTTAAAGCACTTCTTATGGATATTGAAAAAATAGTTGCCAAGGCTTGTCAGGGGACAAAGGATAGAATTCTCTTTAGAGACCTCAGAACCAGAAGAGATAAAGGCCTGCAGACTATAGACGAACTTGGTTACCTGGATGGCGATTTAAAAAAAAGGTGGAGGAAAGGGATAAATCTTGCTTACTATAGGAGAGCCTTTCTTCGCGGCACGGGAAATGCTTTAATTTTAGCTGGTTTTGGCCAAGCGACTTATGGTTTGCCTTATGTAGCTGCTTCTCTTTTAGGCGGCGCTTCTTTGTGTATAGCCGATTACCTTCTTAATAATTAAAAACGTTTTTAAAATTAAGAACACATGTTTTCCAACAGATATATTTTTAAACATAGCTCTTTCTGCATATAAGCATGGCAGGAATTGGCAAAGAAATCATTCGCAGAATCTCTTTAGTAGATATAGTAGAAGAACACAGTAAATGTAGTAAAGCTATCAAAGAGTTAGATGCTTCTAAAACTGCAAAACAACTTAATCAGGTTGGTCTTTTGACTAGAACTGGTTCTCGAGCTATGTTAAGATGTATCGGAGATGGCTGGGCTGCCTTTGGCACTTACGCTGCAGTTCAAGACCCCGAAAATATGCCTAAATATGCGGCCATTGGCGCTTTAGCGTTTGCCAGCACCTATTTGGTGGATTATTTGATTTATGATGTTTTTCTAACTCTCAAAAAAAACACTGATAACCATTAAATATATAAAATTAAGAATTATTCTGTATTAAAGTTGTAGCTTAATTTCAAATAAAGCGGTGCATAGATGGTTGAATTAATTATATTTAAGAATTTGTTTGTAGCGCTGTTATTAGGAGCATTAATCGGTTTAGAAAGAGAATACGCCCGTTATCACAAACGAGGGCATGATTATGCTGGGATCAGGACCTTTCCTTTAATTTCCCTCTTTGGTGCTCTTGCTGCTTTGTTGGGTGAACTTATTAACCCCTGGATTTTGATTGTAGGAATTGGGTTAATAGGGGCACTCATAGTCATTTCTTATTTCTTTGTTACTTTTAGATCTAAACAATACACGGGAGCAACTTCTGAAGTTGCCGGTTTTTTAACTTTTTTTATAGGGATAATTTGTTATTATGGTGACATAGGATTAGCCGCAGCTTTGGCGGTAGTAATTACCAGTATTCTTTATGCTCGTTCCATGCTGCATCATTTTGCAGAACGAATAAAAAAATACGAATTGGCTGACACTTTAAAATTTGCTTTAATTGCCTTGGTCATTTTGCCTTTTCTGCCAAACAAATATTACGGGCCGTACGAGCTATTTAATCCTTTTATGTTTTGGTTAATGGTGGTTTTCATTTCCGGAATTAGTTTTTTAGGTTATTTTTTAATGAAATGGTTTGGAAAAACCGGAATAGGATTGACCGGTATTTTAGGGGGATTAATAAGCAGCACTGCGCTTAGCTTAAGTTTTGCAGAAAGGAGTAAAAAGGAAACGCAAATTTATAAAGCCTTAGCTTTAGGAGTTATTCTTGCTAATGGCATTATGTTTCTCCGAATTTTAATAGTGGTGTTTGTTTTAAATAGGGGTTTGTTTATTAAATTGCTGTTGCCTTTAGGTATTTTGGCTTTAATCACCGCAATATTCTCTTATTTGTTAATAACCAAAATTAAAAATGTTCCAGGAAAAATTAAACTAAAATCTCCATTTACCCTCTGGCCGGCACTTAAGTTTGGCTTCTTTTTTGCTATCATTCTGGCTCTAATAAAACTTGCAGAGGTATATTTTTCATCTAAAGGCGTATACTTAGTCAGTTTCTTATCCGGATTTGCAGATGTTGATGCGGTTACGATATCCTTATCCCAGTTAGCCAAATCAACGCTGACAGAACAAACCGCCAGTATTGGCATTGTTATAGCAGCTTTAACAAACCTTGCCGTAAAAGGAGGGATTGCTTACGTCTTTGGCGAGAAAAAATTTAGCAAGATCATTGTTGGTTTTTTTGCCTTCTTGATTGCGGTCGGAATAGTGATGATATTGATATAAAAAAATTATTTTCTCAAAAAAACTCTATCTTAGGTTCGTTTTTCTTCTGTTCTTTTTCGCTGATGGCATTAAAGAAAGAAGTAAGCTCCGGCGGGGCATTGGGATCTTTAGCGGGAGCCTCGTTGGCTGATGAGGAATCCTCTCCAAACATGCTCATTAGCGCAGCAGTATCAGCAGTCTGGTTGGAATTGCCAAAAGAGCTTCCCAATCCTCCAGAATTGCTGTTTAAATTATTATTTTTCTCTAAAATATTCGTTAAAATAAACAGAACTTTTTTAATATCTTCATGCGTATCTACTTGGGTATCAATGGTTAATTTCATAATCTATCACCTTTAGTTGCAGAAAGAGAAAGGAATTTAATAATTTTGTGCTTTTGGTAAGCTTAGTTCTTTGCTTGGCTGCTTTTGGCCCCTTACGTTCTTGGTTTTAACAACCCCTCATAAAGAATTTCATACGAACCAGAATGAACCAGATATAATTTTACGCCACTTTCCTGATAATCAGCAGTCGCAGAAATAACCAGTTCTGGAATATTAAACTTAATATTTTTGTCTAAATCTATTTTTGAAGGTGGATTCCCGCTGTCATGACAGTGAAAATTGCCAATAAATCCTTTTTTATCAATACCCATATCTGTCAGGCAATAATGTGAAAAACTTCGCAAGAAGAGGTGATATTCGTTGTACCAAAAATCTTTGTTTTTAGAGGTTAAAGATTCAAGTTTTTCTGGTTTTTCAGTAATAATCCTAAAAAATTCGCAAATCGCTTGGAGACAGAGATTTTTTCCGTAATGTTCTTCATGGGATTTTAAACCTAGATGCACAAAATCCTGCAGAACCTTAATCTGGCTATAATCACCTTTATTAAACAAGTTTAATGCGGTTTCAACCTCTTTCATTTCCTTAGGATGCAAAACTTCTAAAACGAGTTTTTTTTCGTTATCAATTGTTTGTGAAAAGACAGAACCAACAATTTCACTAAGGGTATCTTTCCGAAGTTGTAATTTAATAATATCTTCTAATTGGGAAACTACACCGATTGTTAACCCTATTTTCTTAAAATAAACGTTAAAAATTAAAGCAAGGTATTCTTCTCTTAAGCCCATTATCTTTCTGCACAACCCAAGATATTTAAATCTTTTTACGTTTTTTAATATTAAAGTATTTTCTCCATTCTCCACAGCCCCACATCTATAACTTTAACCGGCTTTTCATGAAATTTAAAAGCAGCTTTAATGGGAAACTCATACCTCCATAAGTCAGTAATCTTAAACCCAAAATCAGCAGAAATAACTTCTACAAAGCTTTTAGTGGTCCATTTGTGCATGCTGTACACTACCGGCGCAACGGCAAAAGCTTTTTCCAGGAATTTTTTATCAGCATGAATCTCTTTAGTGCCAAAAGGGGGATTCTGGATTACTATATCTATCTGCTCATCAAATAAGCTGACATCTTCAATAATAAATTCTGCACTGCCAATTTCGTATTCTTTTTTGAGTTGTTCATAATTTTCCAGGCAAATTTGCATGGTTTTTTGATCGCTGTCCAGAAAATAAACTTTTTTAGCCCCCATCAATAATACGCCTAAACCTAAAATTCCCGGGCCGCAGGCTGCATCCAAAATAATTTTGCCGGCAGCTTCTCCCTTAAGGGCCAGGTTCCAAACCCATTCGGCAGCAATATTGCCGGGAGTTTGATACTGTTCCAGCTGAAAAGAGGGCTGTTCAAACCCTTTCAGCCTGCTTAAGACCACTTCTAAATCTCTTTTGGAACGGATGGACATGAAAGTAATAGATAATTATACTTTAAATAATTTCTTAAATTAAATTTTAATAAACAAGTTTAAACAATAATTTTGTGTAAATCTTTTTTAATATTTATATTTTTTAAGTAATAATTTTATTTGTTTTTCTTAATTTTTTCTCGTCGATAAAAAATACTAAAATTAAGAAAAATCAAATTTATCGTCGACAAAAAAACCGCCTGCAGAAAAAACACTTATTTAAATAGTTTTCCAAAAAGGCCCAAACCATTCCGTAGTGGTTGCACGACCAAAAACAGAAAGGTATTTAAATCAGGAAAATCATACTAACCAAGCCAAAGGGGGAAGTGGTAGATTACAGGAAAAAAGAAGCAGAATATTGCTTTGCGGAGCAGTTTGTCGACGATAAGAAAACAACGAGAAAATTAAAAAAGTAATTTTCTCTAGTTTAACAGTATTAGATACTTTATAAACAATGAAAAAAGAAAAAGACCTGGATATCATTAAAAAGATTTTAGAAGACCATCTTTGTTCTATTAATGAAAACACGACCGAGATTCAGGCTTTGTTTGATTATTTGCAGGAATTAGAAATTAAATGGGATAAAATCTCCCAGCGGTTAGATAATCTGCAATTAAACCAGGGCCAACTAATCCCCAAACCGATTATTTCTCCGTTAAACCAAATGGAAAGAAAAGTATTTTTAACACTGTATACCGAAGAAATTCCCCTATCCTATAAAGAGATTGCTCTTAAAGCCGATCTTTCTTTAGCTTTAATTCCGGAATGCATCTCTGCTTTAATCAGTAAAGGTATTCCGTTCCATCGCTCTTTGTTCAATAACCAATTGTTTTTAAAACTGGAGCCGGCCTTTAAAGAACTGCAGGCCAAGGAAAATCTGGTTAATTTAAGCCTGCAGAGCTTTATTGAATGAGAAAACTGTGTTAGACAATAAGAGTAATATATAAAAAAAGATATATCAAAAAATATTTTTTATTAATTTTCTTAATTGGGGGTTTAATTAATTTTAGAAGTATTCTTAAGGATCAAGTTTTGCTTCTTTTCTTTTAATTTCTCTTATTTGGTCTCTTAAACTGTTATAAAAAGGATTCATAACTGCAAACATCTCTTTAGCCATTTCTCCTTCTTCAGTTCCTAAACCTATATCAGAAGCAAAAAAACGCCGGCGTTCACCACTTCCCAAATGAATAACTATTTCTTCTAATTGGTCTGTTTCAAAATTAGGCTTCTGCTTAGCTCCCCAATCGATGCTGGTTTCGTTTTTAAGATCGTATAACTCAAAAGTCTGCCTTCCTTTTTTAAGAACCATAACATTCTGCTTAAAATTGCCAAAATCAGAAAATTCTGCCGAACGGCCTTCCTCATAAATAATGGCAACATCATTAATTTTTCCTTCGTAAACAGCCAGGTCAGGCATTTGACAGCCATTTTGGCAGCCACAGTATGCTGCCACAGCTAAACCTGCTGCAGCGCCGCCTAGAAAAAGCCAGTCAAATTTTCTTAACTTTTTCTGTTTTTCTTCAGTTAAATGATTTAAATTTGGCCTATTTTCTTTCATTTTTGATATTATAATTTTATTTTATTCTCTTTTTATTTCATAACGGTGCCAGGGATAATACTTACTTGACTTATTATAGAGCACAAGGGTTCCTTCAGTAGTCTTGCAAGTTAAACTTAACCCAACTCCAAATCCGTATCCGCCGCTCACACTAATTATTTCAACACAGTCGTTTGGGATTATAATAGAACCAAGGCCAATATTTTTGTGATTATCCTTTTGTTCCTCACAGCCAGCTAAAACTAAAGCAGATAATCCTGCAATAAGTGTTTTGTTCATTTTCATTTCCTCCAAATGAGATTAATTTAAGTTATTTATACTTACTTGAGGTACCTGAAACGCAGGGCTTTAAAATGATTATGAAACTGGTTAAGTTCAAACCAAAAGATTAAAATAAAGAAAAAAAATAAGATTAGCATGAATAAGGATTATGCGCATTTAATAGAATTAGTCAAGAAAGCAACTATCCTTGGCTCTGCCAACAGCGTTCTTAACTGGGACTTGGATGTGATGATGCCGCCAGGACAAATTGAATTTCGGTCGCAGGAGATGGGGGTTTTAGCAGGCGTGGTTCAGGAGCTTTCTACGGATAAAAAAATTGGCCGCTTATTGGTAAAACTAAAAAAAGCTGCAGATCTAAACGCAGAAGAAAAAGCTAACATTAGGGAAATTAACCGAGATTACGAACGGGAAGTAAAAGTGCCGCCAGAATTAGTTCAGCGGCTGGAAGAAGAAATCTGCCGCTCCAGCGCCATCTGGAAAGAAGCAAAAAGAACTAACAATTTTTCTCTCTTTTTGCCATCGTTAGAGCGCATCATTGAGCTTAAAAAAAAGTATGCTAAAGCCATTGATCCAAAGGTTCATCCTTATGAAGTCTTGATTAGAGATTATGAAGATGATTTTACCATCACCGATATTAAAAAGTATTTTGCAGAAATTAAAAAAGGAATTGTCCCTTTGCTAAATGCAGTTAAATATAAACCGAAGCCAGATATTTCTGTTCTTCGAACACTTATTTCTATTAATAAACAGCAAAAATTTAACCGAAAAATAGCTGAATTGCTGGGTTATGATTTTAAAAAAGGCCGGCTGGATGAAGCAGAACACCCTTCCACTAATTGCCATGGCCGAATCACCACCCGATACCAAGATGATTGGTTTTCAGCAATTTCTTCCACCATTCACGAAACTGGACATGCTAAATATGACCATAATCTGCCGTTAGAGCATTTTGGCACGCCTTTAGGCGAAGCGTCTTCCATGAGCATTCATGAGTCTCAATCGCGGCTGTGGGAAAATGCGGTAGGCAGATCAAAAGAATTTTGGAGTTTTCTTTTGCCGCTGGCACGGGAAGCTTATCGTCCTGCCTTAAATGATTTAACACTAAAACAAATCTATACAGCGGTTAATGCAGCAGAACCCAGTTTAATCAGAACCGAAGCAGATGAATTAACTTATGATTTGCATATAATTATGCGTTTTGAATTAGAATGCGCTTTGTTGGAAGGAAGCTTACCAGCTAAAGATTTACCTGCAGCATGGAACCGCAAAATGCAGCAGTATTTTGGAATTACCCCGGCCACTGATACGGAAGGTGTACTCCAGGACACGCATTGGGCTTGCGGCCTGTTTGGTTATTTTCCGTCATATACGCTCGGTAATATGCTAGCCGCCCAGATCTTTGCTGCTGCAGAACGTTCCATTCCCGATTTAGAAAATAAAATTGCCGCCGGTTCTTTTACCGAATTAAATAACTGGTTAAGTAAAAATATTCACTATTATGGCCGCCGATACCAGACTAAAAAATTAATTGAAAAAGCTACTGGTAAAGCACCAGAAGCGAAAGATTATATTAATTACTTAGAAACTAAGTTTAAAGAATTGTACGGGTTGAATGTGCCAAAGAAAAAGTAAAAGAGTTAGTGAAAAGTAATTAGTTTAGTTTTTAAAGTTTTAATGATTGCTAAAAGGTTTTAATGATAAATCATTTAGGATAAACTTAATGGTTTCGGAAGGCAATAAAGAAAAATACAAGTTTTGATTACAACCTTTATTGCAGAAAAGTTTAAGCAAAGGGCAGATGATTTGCACCTAAGTTGGAAAATAAATGTAATTTAAAAATAAGAAGTTAAAAAAAATAAAAACCAGGTGAAAAGATGTTATCAATAACTCCGGTAAAGCTTAAAAAAGTAAAAAAAGAGAATATAGACAAAGAAATTCTTAGATTAGGAATACTTGCAGAATTAGATGCCATAAATCTTTACGAGCAAATGGCGGCTATGTCGACCAGCAAGGACCTACAGAAAGTCTTGTTAGAAATTGCCAAGGAAGAAAAAACACGCGTCGGTGAATTCCAAGCGTTGTTGTTAAGAGCGGATAAGGAACAAAAGAAAGAATTAGAAGAAGGGAAAAGAGAAGTTGAAGAATTAATTGGAAAGTAATTCCTAAATCTTATTCCTCCCGCCCACTACACACACGCCCTTTTTTAACAAAATTGCCCCTCCGACGTTAAAGGTCACACTTTATACAGAACGTGACTTAAAAAGTAACAAAAAAAGAGTAAAACGTAACATTTAAATAATCTAATACCTTTTCTAACTAAAGTGGATGAAAAGCCAATAAAAAAGGGGCACAGCCGGAGTCAGTTCCACTTAACTGAAGAACAGATCAAACTTCTGGTTAAGCATGCCGACAAATTAAGAGATAAAGTAGCCATTAAGCTGTTAGCTTATTGCGGACTGCGCCGGTTTGAACTGGCAAAAATTAAAATTGAAGATATTGATCTTATTACCAACAAAATTAAGATTTTGGGTAAAAAAAACATTTACAGGTTAGCCACAATTTTTTCTGACCAGCTGGCTGAAGACTTAAAAATTTATATTCAATATGTATTAAATAATGCGCAAAAAGGCTATTTATTTCCGGCTGTCTCCAGCTTAAATGCAAATGGCCACATTACCCCCACCCAAATCAACAGAATCGTCGCTAAAGCCGGCAGAAGAGCCCAGCTGCATAATCCTATTCCGGAATTAAAGAATATTAACCCCCATATTTTACGCCATAGCTGCGCCCGTATTTTAAAAGATCGGGGCTTAAGTTTAGAAGTGGTTCAGAAAGTATTAGGACATCTCTCGTATAAAACTACGATGGATCTATATGGAACTAAAAGCATTTCCGAAATGGATAAAGAATTAAAAGAAAAGGCTGGTGACTTGTTTGGTTAAGCAAAGAAACCTTTAGTAGTTGCTAAAATAAATTAAGCTCAGAAGATTTAATCAACGATAACAATATTACAAAACAAAAGTTTAAAGAAAAAGTTAAAAGATTTCCAAACGAGTGTTAAAAGATTTAAGAAAAGTGCAAAAGATTTAGAACAAACTTGTGTATAAAAGATTTAATCGATGCTAAAATGTTTTATTACGAAAAACCGCCTTTAGTTTTTGTTCATGGACTAGCAGAAGATCATTCCATTTTTAATAGACAGGTTGCTTTTCTAAAAGAGAAGGGTTTTGTAACTTATGCCTCTGACCTTGCCGGACACGGAAATACGCCTTTGCCGTCAGGGAAGCTAACCATTGCCCGGCATGCCTCTGATTTGGAACGAATTCTAGATACAGAAGGCATTGAAATTGCTAATCTAATTGGTTTTAGTTTGGGTGGAACCATATCATTAGAATTTGCTTACAAAAAACCCCACCGAGTTGGAAAAATGTGTCTGATTAATCCCGGTTTGTGTATAGATAAATTTATGACCTGGAAAATAAAATTGCTTGCACCTTTTTTAAAAGTTCTGGAATATGCCAGCAAATTAGATAAAAAACAACGATTAAACGAGATTGATTTATCTAAATCCCCTTTTTCTACCGTCTATTATTCTTTTCCTTACGGCTTAAAAAAAATTAATTTACATAGTTTAGATTTAAATTTGCACGCTTTACTAGATTATGGTGTACCAGAATACTTAAACGAAATCAAAACGGAAACTTTAATTCTCCGTGGAAAAAATGACGAATTATTAAAAAGAGAATCGGTGCTGCACCTGCAGGAACAATTAGCTAATTCTGATTTAATAGAGATACCCGGAAATCATGTCGTGATGCTAAGCAACACTGCAGAAGTGAATAAAGTGTTGTGGGAGTATTTTAGTTGTTGAGAGATTATTATTAGTATTGGTATTATTAGTATTATTTAGACATTAAAAATTAAAATAAAATAATAGAAATAAACAAATAATAAGCAATTAGGCTTTGTAGAAACCCTCTCGTTCCGTTGCTCGAATCAATGTAATATCATATCGAGCACCGTGTGCGGGTCGCAATCGCTGCAAATTATATTCACAAATAATTGGGCTACGTCACTGGCCCTTTGGCGAGGGTTTCTACAGAGCCAAGCAATTAGTAAAGAATAAATATCTAAAAATAAAAAATATTAAAAAACCAGCAAAGTTTAACCAACATAACTTAAGTGCTTTTCGTCACTAAGTTCTTCTGCTTTCTTGCCTTTTTGCAAGATGCCTTTTAATTTTTGTTCAAACTGTTCTGCTTGCTTTAATAAAGGCTTGGGATCTACGTCTAAACCAGTATAAGCATCTAAAGCTTTAATGATTTCAGCAGCCGCTTTACTGTCAGGCAGTCCGCTTTGAGCTTCGGCAAACAAAGCTACAATGGGAACTTTCATATCTTTAGCCAGCAATGCACCGGTAACCCCGACGACGATTCCTTCGCTTAAAGGATTAGCTTTTCCAGTTAATTTCTTACTGGCAAGGCCAGTTTTAGTTGAAAAATAAAATACTTTATTCCCCGGATTAGGACTTCCAACCCCTTCTAAAGCAATGATTTCCTTGGCAGAAAGTTCAGCAGCTAATTGCGAGATCACGTCGGATACTTTCCATCCCAAATCTTTGCCAACATTTATGGCGTGAACTAAAACCAGATTATATTTTTTATTATAATGTAAAGAAACCGGTTCAACCACTTTATTTTGATGGATGGCAATCATTGCCGGCACTTCATCCATTTCAATCGTGCCTATTTTTTCCGCTTGTAAATGTTCCAATAAAAATTCTATGGCAATCGTCCCAATTAATCCAAAGCCGGGAAAACCGACCACAATAGTTACATTTTTTGGTTTCTTTTTAAGAACTAATTTCATCAGCACCACCTTTTTATGTTTTTTATTTTCTTAAATTTCTTTTATACTCATTTTTATTTAAAACTCTTACTAAAGTTTATTCTATTTTAAAGCTTATTTTTTGATTATTTTTAAAGCTTTTCATTTTTGTTCCTAAATATTTATAAAAGGCTCGGCATTCGCCCGCCCATGGTAAACAAAAGTTCTGTTGTAGATGAGGATTCTTTGTGTAAAAGTACTATTGGTCTTCTGGACTTCCATAATCATTCAACCCATTCGGATGGCGGTGACACACCAACAGAGCTAGTGAAACGAGCAAAGCAAGCCGGCGTTTCGGCAATGGCTTTAACTGACCACAATATTATCTCGGGCTTAGAAGAGTTTGTTGCTGCCTGCAGACAGGAAGATATTTTTGCAATACCTTTTGGAACAGAAATTTGTGCTGAACTGCCTAAAGAAATAATTGCGGCTACGGACCATGCTGCTTCTGATTTTATAATCCTAGGAAAAAAAGCCAAAAGCGAACCAATGAAAGACTATCAAGCCCTTCTGCTTAAAGATCGGCGCGAGCGATATTTTCCACAGACTATTGAAGGCCTTACTAAAGTTGGATTTAATTTTCCTCACCTAAACTTATATGAAATGCCCGATAGCGAGGTTATCAGCGAACCAAAGGTTTTTTGCGATTTTATTTTTGAAGGAAACAACCTGCAGGTGCTGGTAAGGTATGTACGTTCAGTTGCTCCAAAACTAACTGAAGAAGAGATTAAAAAGCAGCCGATAAGATTCCTTAACCGTTACCTTTATGCTATAGGTACACCCGCGTATACAAAACGGCTGGAAGGCTTTAATATTGATAGTGCGCTTGATCTTACCCTGTCAATGAATTGCCAGCTTTTTATTGCCCATCCGGGAGGAGAGTTTGGCTTTCTGAGCGACAGAGTTTTAGAATATTGCATCCGTAAAAAAGTTTCAGGTATTGAAGTAAGAAATTACTTTAACACCATTGAACAGAATGCTAAATTTGACCGACTGGCAAAAGAGCACCAGCTAATTAGGTCGGGCGGCTCGGATTGTCATGGTGATAAAGGCCCTTTTAAAATAGGAATACATGATCGGCCCCACAACCAATTGCCAAAAGACATTCTTGAAGAACTGTGGTATAGCCTGCCTAATTAATAAAAATAAGTTTTTAAACCCTAAATCTTTTTATACCTATAAAAATAAAGACAGGGAATGATGAAATTAACTAAAACCGAGCGTTTAATCTTGTTCTCTTTAGGCCAGTTTTATCAGGCTATAAACCAGCCTTTGGAACAAAAGCCGTTAAAATTAGAAACTTCTAAAATAACTTTCATTGAACTGCTGCTGCAGTCGGGCTTGATTACCAAACAAGAACGGGCATTATATAAAAATTTAGAAACTCTGGAAAGCAAAAAATTAATTGAATATGAAAATAGGATAATTAAGTTCACCGATGCGGGCTTAAAAATACTGCAGAAAATAAACCAGGAAATCAGGCAGTTTGTCAACGTAGAAGATTATTTTAAGGAGAATAAAAAAACCAAAAGGAAATTACAAACCATTATTAAAAGATAAGTTTGACGACGTTATGTTTTTTGAAGGATAAAAATTTAGTGCAATGCTCCGAAGGAAAATTTTTGAGTTTTGAAATACGCGCCTAATAAAACAAACAAAAAGCTTTTACTTTCCTTTTATATCTAATTTAATCATTTTAACTATTTCTGGAAATTTAGATATTTTAAAATGTTTGTTTTTGCTTTTGTAAATAATAAAATTTGCATTTTTTAATTTATTTCTGAATTTTCCAGCATGGGCGATAGGAACAACATCATCGTCTTTAGAAAACATTAGATAAAGATTTTTAGAATTCTTCTCAAGTAGGGATAAATCGGATTTGAGTTTGAAACCACCAACCAAATCTTCGCCTGGCAAACTATTATTATAAGGTGGGCAAATTAAGTAAGTAGACAAGATTTTTTTGGGGAATTTATTTTCAGATAAATATTTTGCGAGAAAAATTCCTCCCAAAGATAAACCAATTAAGATGATGTTATTCCTCAATTGAGGAATAAATCTTTCAAAATGACTTTTCCATTCTTTATACTTTGCGTCGTCCTGCAGAGGCATACGAGGTTTAATAATTTCAAATTTTTTGCCAAGGCTCTTTTTTAAAAATTCGTCCGTCCAGCGAATTTTTTCCTCAGTTGATACTTCTCTTGTTTTTAAAAAACGCAAATAATCTTTCTTGCTTTTGAAAGTCATCCCGCCATGAATAATAAATATTTGAATTTTCTTTCCCATATTATTTATTAAAATGATTAAAGTTTATTAAACTGCCTATTTCTCAGTTTTCTTACAACAAGCCTTTTTCCCTTAAATATTTCAAGCCGGCTTCTCGCACCGTTTTCAATTCATAAAGCACGTGAGCGTCGCTATTAACATAAATTTGGTCTGCCTTCTGCAGCAAAAGGTTTAAATTATTCAAATTAGTTTTGCCGTAAACGAAGTTGCAGCAATTAAATTCCAAAGGAATCTGGTGCTTATTTGCCGCTTCAATTACGGCATTAATGTCTAAATGTTTTTCAAAATAATAAATGCAGGGATGCCCCAAAAAAGTAATTTCTTTTGCATGCCGCTCGATGGCTTTTAAATAAGCCTCGGTTATTTTTTGCGGATCACCCTGATAAATGCGCTCATGCGCAGAAAGAATCAGTAAACTGCTGGTTTCTCCCTGAATGTTATCGCAAATATCGCCTGCTTCATTTAGTAAATCGCCTTCAACACCAAAAACCACTTCCACGCCGTTGTCGTGCACGTTTTTCCATCGTTTAAGCAAGGAACGAGGGCATTTTTTAGCCCATTGTTCATGGTCAATGGACGCCTGGCTATGGTCAGTAATGCCTATTTTAGTCAATCCAAACTTACCGGCCCAGTGCACCAGCTCTTCTATGGTGTTGGCGCCATCAGAAAAATTAAAGCTGTGCATGTGAAAATCTTCCGCTCCCGGATTAATGATACGCATTTTAAAATTAAGATTGCCGGCTGTTTATAAAAATTATGATAAAAACATCTTTACTACTCGATTTGCAGGTTCAATTTATAGAAATAAAAATCCCAACCGCAGCATCTAGTCACTCCGTTCGTGACTTGCCTGACGGCAAGAGCTGCGGGGTACAAGAAATGAAGCAAGGACTTCATTTCTGTACAGAAAGCTCTATGGCTTTCTTGTATTAGACCCATGAAAGAAATAAAACTATTAAACTAGCTTTAAAAAAGTAATGGCAATACCAAAATAAATTATTATCGACGTAACATCTGAAATGATGGTCGCTATCGGCCCACCACCCAAGGCGGGATCTAATTTTAGTTTAGTCATAATCAGAGTGATTATAAGGGCGGTGCTGCTGGTAAAAACCAGAGAAGCAAACATTGATATTGCAATGATAAAGGCCATAAATGATTGTCCCCAAAAAAAAGAAATAACTAAAAATATTACCCCACTAATTAACAGCGCTAATAATGAACCAATGGAAAGGTGCTTTAAAAAATAAGTTTTTAGGTTTAATTCCTTTCCTAAAATAGCTAAATCTCTTATGAACAAAGTTTGATGCTGAGTCCCCAGAGCATCACTCATATATACAATTGCTGGAATAAAAAAAGCGAGAATTAAATTCTTTTGAAGCGTTGCTTCAAAAACACTAATAAATATTGCTGCGATGGTTATTCCCAAAAGGCCAACTAACAAATAAGGAATTCTGTGTAGAACACTCAAGAACAACGGCACCGCCAGGGTATTTTCGTAGTTAAGATGGGCTTTATGAATCCCCGCTAAATGTAATAAGTCCTCTCTAAGTGCTCGGTTCAGGATGGGCAGGATTTGTTCTATAGAAATTGCCCCAACTAATTTTTTATGTTCTATAACTGGAATTGCTTTAAGATTATGTTTAACCGCTAAATCGGCAACCTTTTCTTGATCTGTTTCTGGCGAAACTACCACTAACTTTTTCTGCATAAGTTTTCCAATTTTAACTTCTTTTGCGCTTCTAAATAAATTTTTAAAAGAAACGGTTCCGATTAAATTCCTATTTTTATTTATGACATAAATATAATCTATGAATTTAAGTTTAGCAATGTTGGTTTTAATTTTGTTTAATACTGATTCAACTGTGTCTGTTGTGCTAGCCAAAGGAATTTCAACAATAATTTTTTTGGCAACCGAACGATAAGAATGCTTACTAGAATCGTAATGGGTAAGTTCAACGGGGTGCTCAGCTGGTTTAATCATTTATATTCTTTAAAGCAACTATATTCTTTAGCTATATAAGTTTTACTCCGCATAGGCACAATTCGAAAAGTGAGTGATTTATAAAAAGAGGAATTATCCCCCATATG
>CAZKNU010000009.1:0-28267 GCA_964554235.1 uncultured Methanosarcinales archaeon
TACCATAAACAAAAATAGGAACAAATATTTTTTGAAAGCAATGCTCATAAACGGCAGGGTTAAACCCGAGAATAAATAGTTTTGTTCAATTGAACCTATAGAATACAGTTACTATTCAATAATACTAAACAAAGTATTTAAATCGCTTTCTCTTAAACTCTAAAATGGGCTGGTTATTTGGAAAAAAGAAAGTCCCAAAGGTTCCATTACCGGAAGGGAGAGAAATAGATGATAAAGCGTTAAGATTTCCAACTTCGCCTTCAAGAAGGACTTTTGAACCAAAAGAGATTAAAGAAGCGGTTGGGTTTGATAAACCGGTAGCTTTTCCAGAAGAAACTAAAGCTGCAATGGGTTCGTCTTTAGAACCATTGGATGAATCAGAAGAAGGGGATTTAACTTCAGAGTCTTATCCATTTGAATCACGAAAAGAAGAATTATATGTAAAAGTAGATGTTTATCAACGAATTCTGGGTGAAATTGATTTAGTTAAGAAAAAATTAACTGAATTAAATGAAACTAATAAAAAATTAGGTTCCTCAGAATTTAATGAAGATAAGAATTTTAATCGACTTAGAAAACTGATGAAAGGTTTGCACGATAACTTATTAAGCATTGATAAAGTTTTATTTAAAGGTTGAGGTGACTTTTAATGGAAAAAATGCCCGTCTTTATAAAAATAGATGATTACAATAGTGTTTTAGAGATTGTTAAAGCAGTTAGAAAAAAATTAGATGAAGCAAAATCCACTCTTTTAAAAATTAATGATTTAAAGAATGAAGAAGACCACCAATTAGAAATGTGGCAGAATACCTTGTCAGAAGTAGAAAAGAAAATTGATTTTATTAACCATTCTTTAAATGAGCCAGAGCAATTTTAATCTTTAAAATGAAAAAAAGCAAAAAAAATTCCGTTAAAGGGAAACAGCTTCGAACAGAACAGATTGTTCATAAAGATAAAAATCTTAATTTTATGGTTCAAATTGATGAACCTAAAAATGTCCGGAAAGATATCTTAGAAGCTTTAAGAGAAATAATTATCTTTATGCAGGGATATGAAACTTTTTTAAAAGTTCAGGAAGAAAAATTAATTGCTTTAGGCAAACTTCAAGCAGATGCTAAAGCTTTAAACAGCTTAATTGAAAATAAGCTAAAAAGATATTTGCCTAAAGGAAAATTAAAAGGATTAGCTCCTAAAAAATCTCTTCCCAAAGAAGAAATTGAAGAAGCCTTGCCTGTGGAAGAGTTTAACCTGCCTAGCCAGGAAGAAGCTGAAGAGCCGGAAAGCAACGAATTAGAAGATTTAGAATTGCAGTTAAAAGATATTGAAGGCAGATTAAAGAATATTAAATAAGTTCTATTAGGTTTTTAGATTTTAATTACATTTATTTAAATAAAAAATATAGTTAATACCTAGCTGAATTATGATTTACTAATAATTCTATTAAAGCAATATAATTTTCAAGACCTGCCGGAATTTTTGCCGGAGTTTTTTCAATCCACTCTGTTATTTCCTTAATTTTCACGTATTTTCTTACAACACTCCCTGCCACCAGTTCACTTTGCTGATATATTTTACAATCAAAAAGAGCTTCGTAAACTTCGGGTGTAGTAGAACCAACAACCCGCACTAAATCGGGTAGTAGGCTGAATTTACGCAGATGAAGTTCTCCTGGATGCCCTGCCTCACTGGCAACTCTTTCCAGTTCACTTATACCTTGATCTATATCCACCCCTTCGTTGAAATAGACATAGTATTCCACTTTAACCATAAGTTGATACTAATATAGTTATTTATAAAGATTATGATATTTTTCAGTTAATTTTATAAAATAAGGGCAGATAATTCCTTCTACATACGCGAGAGTGGCAGAGCGGTCAAATGCGACAGACTCAAGTTAAATGAGCAGTGAGCCATCAGGCAATGAAAATGCTGGTGCCTATTACTGAGGAATCTGTTCCCTTAGTGGGTACGCAGGTTCGAATGCCAGCAATCTAGGCGAGTTAGGCGGGCATAAAGCCCACCGAGAAGCAAAATGGATTGCGGTACGAAAGCCCTGCCTCTCGCACTTTATTTATCAAATGAAACTTTTAATCGCAACTGAAAATCCGGGTAAATTTAAAGAAATTTCTGCTAGTTTAGCTGCTCTTCCATTAAAATTAATCTCGTTAAAGGAACTTCATTTAACCATTCCCGATTATGTTGAAGACGGGAAGACTTACGCTGAAAATGCTTTTAAAAAAGCGCAATATGCTGCCCAAAAAACGGGCTTAATGACCTTAGCGGATGACTCGGGAATTGTTGTAAATGCCTTAAAAAATGAATTAGGCGTGAAAACCAGAAGATGGGGTGCAGGAGCAGAAGCTTCTGATCAGGAGTGGATTAACTATTTTTTAAAACGAATGGAATTCTGCCCAGATGAAAAGAGGACTGCTACTTTTATTTGCAATCTCTGTTTGGTTGATGAAAAAGGGAATATCCTAAAAAAATTTGTAGGAAAAACAAAAGGAAAAATAACTAAAACTTTAGAAGCACCAATCCATCCGGGAATACCTTTAAGTTCCTGTTTTGTACCGGAAGGTTTCAATAAAGTTTATATTGCTTTAAGTACAGAAAAGAAAAACCAATTGAGCCACCGGGGAAAAGCACTGCACCAAGTGGAAGAGTATTTTAAAAATTCTTATTTTAAGTAAATTAAATCCTTTCTAAAGCAAAGGCAAATATTTTTTTACAAACTTAGACGCATGATTAATTCTTTCTTGTAAAGAAAAGTCTCTTTGGTTTGCGCTAACAAAATCCTGTTGGGCAACTACCATTAAGTTTAAACTTTCAGCAGTGCTGACATATTTGCTATTGCCTAATTTTCCACCCGTAAATAAAGCAAAAGGCAAAGTAATCATCCCTTTAAGATTAAAGTTTTTAATTGCATCCTCATCAACTTCATATTCAAAGAGATCGTCTAACTGAAAAGCTATTGTTTCTGAAATATCTTCATCAGCAGGAATATAAGCCATACTTGCTAGTTCGGTAGGGATGGTTAATTTGTAATCAGCAGAACTAAACAAAAAAACAGTTTCTTTTTCGAAAGGAAGTTCGATTAATTCTATTTGTGGGTCAAGACAAGGCAAAGTAAGCTTACTGCCGGGAACTTGGACAGGGTATATTTTAGAACCTAAGCGGTTAATAACTTCCGACAGCGGCAAAGAATAAACTGAAAAATCTTCGGTTTCTCTTTTTTGTTCGTAAGCAGCAATCCATTCGAAGAGGTTCTTATCCAAATCTTTATCGTATCCAATAACAAGAAGGTCGCTTAAGGGAAGCTTGTTTTCTTCGAGTATAAAATCCCCGTCTTTAGTTTTTCCCCGATAAACTTCTTTAAAATTGCCTTGTTTTATTACTGAACGCATAGAATCAGTTAAAATGCCTTCAATGTTTAACAATTCAGAAATTATTGAAAACATAATAATCAAGATAAATTAAACTTTATAATAATTTCGTTGGTTTAAGCTTTTTATTTAAAATAGTGCTTTAAGAGAGTCCCTTAAAAATTATTAAAAGAACCTTTTTAAACTCTTAAACAATTCTTTAACCTATGCCTATTGAAATCTGCACCATTGGCGGCTTCTCAGAAACGGGAAGAAATTCCACTGCCGTAAAAGTGGATGACGAAGTAGTTATTCTGGATATGGGGCTGCATATGGAAAATTATATCCGTTATACTGAAGATGAAGATATCAGCGCTTTAAGTTACGAAGAATTACTAAAAGTAAATGCCGTTCCGGATTATGCTTTAATTGAAGATTGGAAAAATAAAGTTATTGGAATAATTCCCAGCCATGGCCACTTGGACCATATTGGAGCCATCCCTTTTGCTGCGGCTATTTTTCCTCAAGCTCCGGTTATCTGTACCCCTTACACGGCCGAAGTGTTGAAAAGCATCTTCATGGACGAAGGAATAAAAATACCTAACAATTTGATTAGCTTAAATCTTAATTCAAAATATAACTTGTCCAAAAAAATTTCTGTAGAATTAGTGAATATGACCCACTCTATCCCCCAAGCATCGATGGTGGTTTTAGACACGCCTTATGGAAAGATTGTTTATGCTAATGATTACAAGTTTGACCGTCAGCCGGTATTGGGTAAAAAACCTAATTTTGAGCGTTTGGAAGAAGTTGGGAAAGAAGGGGTCTTATTGTTAATTGTGGAATCATTATATGCCCATGAACATAAAAAAACTCCCTCAGAGTCGGTGGCCAAACAAATGCTTATTGATGTCATGCTGGGGGTGCATGCCGAAGAGAAGGCCATGATTGCCACTACTTTTTCTTCCCACATCGCCCGATTAAAAAGCATTACTGAACTGGGTAAAAAATTGAACCGAAAAGTGGTCTTTTTGGGTCGCTCCTTGTCCAAATATATTTCTGCTGGAGAAAGAATCGGCTTAATCGATTTTCAAGAAGGTATTAAAATAATTAAGCATCGGGACAAAGTAGAAAAAATTCTTAAAAAAGTCAGCAAAGAAGGCAAAGGGAAATATTTGTTAGTGGTTACCGGGCATCAGGGAGAACCAAAGGCGATTCTTTCCCGTATGGCGAGGGGAGAATTGCCATTTAAGTTTAGCACGGGAGATATGGTCATTTTTAGCTGCTCGGTTATTCCCGTTGAACTTAACCGCAATAACCGCAATCAATTAGAACAGCAGTTGAAGAGTAATGGAGTACGCCTTTTCCGAGACATTCACGTTTCCGGACATGCCGCCAGGGAAGATCATCGCGATTTAATTGAAATAATAAAACCCAAATATATTATTCCTTCTCATGCCGGTTATGAACATGCCATTCATTTAACCGAACTGGCTGAAGAAATGGGTTACAAAAGAAACAAGACTGTTTATATGATGGAAAATGGGAAAAGAATCAAGCTTAAATAAGCCCTAACTGCTTTAGTGCTCTATTTTATGCTATCACTGATTACATTTGATATTCTGTTGAAAACAGCAAAAGATTTAAATATACTTAGGTATACCTAAGTAAACGGTGATAATTATGGGCACAACGATTAAGATCCACGAGGACACAAAACAAGAATTAGATACATTTAGGGAGTACAGAAATGAGAGTTATGATGAGGTAATTAGAAAAATAGTATTTATCGCCAAGACGTGTAAAACAGAACCAGAATTAAGTAAAGAAACAATCCAAGCTATTGAAAAAGCGCGGGAAAGGATAAAAAGAGGAAAGTTTTTAACGGAAGCAGAAGCGCGAAAGAGGCTGGGATTGTAATGTACAAACTTGTCTTTGACGACGAAGCCATCGAATTCCTGAATAAGCTTCCAAAAGAGATAAAAGAAAGAATCTTCAACAAAATTATTTCTACAAAAGAGAACCCCTTCCACTTCTTTGAAAGGCTTGCCGGGAGAACCGACTACAAACTTCGAGCTGGAGATTATAGAATTATTGCTGATCTTGATCAAGGGAACAACATTATTAAAATAACCGTTGTCGGACATAGAAAAAATATCTATAAAAATTTGACTTAATATCTTACCCCGATAATTATTACTTAAGACGGTACACGAAACAAACTTCTCCGTTTACACCGACTTTGGCGTAAAGTCGAGAGGACATAACAACAATGGGCACACCACTACTATACAACAACAAATTTTATAAAGAGCTCGTTCTTGACAGATTTTTAAGGGGGTTAATTTATGAAATTAGTCTTAGCTGAACCAAAATATTTTAAAGACAGTATTTCCATTATTTCTGAATTAGTTACGGAAGCAAAATTTAAAGTTAACGCTGACGGCTTGGAATTGGTAGCCATGGACCCGGCGAATGTAGCCATGGTAGTCTTTAAACTGCTTAGCAGCAGTTTTACTGAATATGATGCCCGGGGAGTAGAAGAAATCTCCATTAATCTTAACAGCTTAAAACAAATTCTGCGCCGGGCTAAAGGAAACGATACTTTGACTTTAGAAACCACTGATGACAATAAATTAAAAATCCTGCTCAAAAGCGATACGGCCCGCTCTTTTTCCATTCCGACTTTAGAAATGGAAGATAAAGAACAAAAAGTGCCGGAATTAAGCTTCCCTTTAGTCATAGAAACCAGCTCGGAAACGCTTTCTGAAGCAATTGAAGATGTGAGTGTGGTGGCGGAATCGGTGACCTTTTTAGGAGAGAAAAACCAGTTGTTTGTAAAAGCAGAAGGAGATTTATCCAAAGCCTTGGTGGAAATCAAGCACGGCGGGAAAACTGTAATTAAAACTACTTCCGAAGATAAGTTCAAGGCTAAATATTCGTTGGAATATTTGAGAAAAATGATTGCCGGGGGAAAATTAGCCGAGAACGCTTCCCTGCACTTTAATACTGATTATCCTTTAAAGCTGGAATATAAAGTAAAAGACAAATTGTTGTTAAGCTTTATTCTGGCTCCCAGAGTGGATAATGATTGAAACTATTGTTCTAATAGATTAACAAGCCCGTATAATTCTGTTATAGCTTCATCCATCTGAGCAGTAGACTTATTCATTAAGCTTTCAAAATCGCTCTGTGATTGCTGGGCTAAACTAGTTTCCATAGAATTTAATGAGTCAAGATATAATTCTACTACTTTACTTGCTTTGTTTTGTATTTCTGTTTCTTCCGGGTTTGCCGGCTGTAAATCTTTTAAGTCTTTAAATGACTTGCTCGCCAACATTTTTTCATTCTTAATGGCTTCTTGAAACTCTTCATAAGAAAGAACACCATTAACCCAGTCTTCAAACAATCCGGTAAATTCTGTCGTAGAAGTTCCGAACTCGCTAAGTATAATCTTGGTTTGTCCTTTAAAGTCAGTAGTTTTACTTACTTCTGGAAGGAATAAGTTTGTCTTAAAATCACAGCTTGCGTCTTTTAGCATTGTTATTAAATCGGCTTCCTTTTCTTTAAAATAAGCAAGTTGACCAACCGTTAATGAACAGACATCTGTTTCCATTTCATAATAAGGATTGCTCGGGTCTGGTTTTACTTTAACTTTATATTCGGGATAAATCGAACACAGATTCTCTTTCAATCCATTAAAGTCAACGACTGCTAAGCTTACTTTCTCAAATACGGGTTCACTATCGGGAAAATAATAATCTCCATCTTTACAGTCATAAATAACATCATTTGTATAAATTGAGCTTTTTATACTACAACCAGTAGTAATGGTGACGAGAGCTATTAACCCAATGAAAAAAAGTATTTTCATAAAACGACCTCTTAATGTGCTTTATTTGTTTATGCTCGAAACATATCTATTCCATTCAGAGTCGCTCATCCCGAAAAATTTTATTGCTGCTATTATCCCTAAAATCATCGGAATAAACGTCCAGAATAACAATAAATACAAAATTCCTTTTCGATTATCACCAAGATAAAATTTGTGGGCACCAAATCCGCCTAAAATAAACGCCAATAATGCTGCAGTTATTCTGTTTAGTTGTTCAGCCATATTTATTACCTCTTTTTAGTTTAATATTAACTCATGGCAAATTTGCCATTCGAACCTAAGAATGCTTCTTTCTTATATAAATATTTTGGTAACTCAAAAGGTAACCCAAGAATAAAAACAACGGTAACTGTCTATTAGCTAAGATGATCAACCCCAGTTTAATAAGCTTTATCGCTAGAAGCAAACGAAGAACTGAAATACTTATAGCTTTAAAAGAAAAAGAAATAACTCAACCAGAGCTTAGAAAGAAAAATAATATGTACAAATCTCACATTTCTAGAAGCATTACAGAATTAACTACTAAAAAACTGATTTTCTGTCTTAATCCAAAAGATAGGGAATTTAAATCTTACAAAATTACTGAGTTAGGTAGAAAAGTAATTAACAAAGTTGAGCAGATTATTAAATAATAATTATTTCATTTTTTCTTCATTAATTTTATAAAATAGACTTAAAAGTAGGTATTATGCAATCTAAAGAGCCATCAGAAAAGGAATTGTTTAAACAAACAGAATTACTAAAAGAAGCTCAGAAAGTTTACGCAGAGAACTTTAGTAATAAAACCTGGTATGGCCGCTGCATCTTTCTTTCCTGGTACTGTGATTTGGGCACTTGTAAATTTTGCTTCCGCTCAACGCAGAAACATAAGATTAAATACGCTGGAAAAGCTAAAAGAAGCTTAGCTTCCGTGTTAGTAGAAGCACTGCTGTGTAAAGAATTAGGCTGGAGAATTGAATTTATTACCGGCGGATATCGGATTTTCCCTACCAAAGAATTAGTTAAGATTACAGAATTAATCAGCAAAGTTTATGGAGAAAAAATTTGGTTAAATTTAGGAGCTTTGTCCAAAGCAGATTTAACTTTATTCAGACCCCACATAAAAGGAATTGTCAGCAGTATTGAAACCATTGAACCAGAATTGCATAACCAAATCTGCCCGGATAAAGCGATTCGCCCTTACGAAGAAATGTTCTCTTACGCTACTGGATTAAAAAAAAGCATGACCCTCGTGATTGGTTTAGGAGAAAAAAAGGAGGATTTCAAATTATTAGCGGAGTTCATTAACAAACACCAATTAGACCGCATCACTTTTTATGCTTTAAAACCAGTAAAAGGAACCATGTTTGAACATTCTAACGGGCCAAAAACTGAAGAATATCTGTGGTGGATTGCCCAAACCAGAATAGCCTTTCCAAAGCTGGAAATAATTGCCGGAACGACAGCCAGACGCTATGAAGAAGTTGGATTGTTAATGAAAGCAGGGGCAAATGCATTCACCAAATTTCCGGCAACCAAGATGTTTGCTACTCCGGAAGCCTTCAGGATTACTAAAGATATTAAAGAAGCGGGAAGAGAATTAACTGGAACTATAACAAAACTTCCCGAAATCAATTGGAATAAAAAGATTGACCAATTAAAGATTGATGATAATATTAAAGAAGATATGAAAAAAATGATTCTTTTATACTTAAAGAGATTTAAAAGAAAATGAAAGACGCAAAAAAAGAAATTGAACTGATGGCTCCGGCCGGTTCGTATGAAGCCTTGCGCGCAGCAATTCAAGCCGGAGCAGATTCAGTTTATTTTGGAATTGAACAATTAAACATGCGCGCCCGAGCGGCAAATAATTTTACTCTTCGTGACCTTAAAAAAATTGTAAATATCTGCCAACAACACCACGTTAAAGCTTATTTAACTCTGAATACAATTATCTATGACCAAGATTTAACTCAAATGAAAAAAATTTGCACTGCAGCAAAAAAAGCCGGTTTAACCGCAGTGATTTGTACCGATATAGCTGCGCTTGCTTATGCTCACTCTATTGGCTTAGAAGTTCACCTATCTACTCAAGCCAACATCTCTAATTTAGAAGCAGTAAAATTTTACGCTCAATTTGCTGACGTTCTGGTGCTAGCCAGAGAATTAACCTTGCCGCAAATCAAAAGTATTATTACCGAAATTAAGAAACAAAAAATCTGCGGTCCTAGTGGGAATTTAGTAAAAATAGAATTATTTATTCATGGTGCTTTATGTGTTTCTATTGCCGGAAAATGTTACATGAGTTTAGCAACTTATAATTATTCTGCCAATCGGGGAGCCTGCCTACAAAATTGCCGCAGAGCTTACCGGGTTATTGATGACGAAACAGGAGATGAATTAAAAATAGAAAATAAATATGTTATGTCTCCTAAAGATTTATGCACTATTGGCTGTATAGATCAAATTCTAGCAGCAGGAGTTAAAATTCTTAAAATTGAAGGAAGGGGACGATCTCCTGAATATGTTTACACTACAGTTAAAGCTTACCGAGAAGCGGCGGATAGTTATATTCAAGGCACTTACAGTTTAGATAAAATAAAACAGTGGACTAAAGAATTAGAAAAAGTATTTAACCGCGGCTTCTGGCAGGGTGGTTATTATCTGGGTAAAAAATTGGGAGAATGGTCAGGAAGTTATGGTTCACAGGCAATTAAGAAAAAAATATACGTTGGAAGAGTACAGAATTATTTTACTAAACCAAAAATAGCCGAAATTCATTTAGAAGCAGCAGGAATTAAGATCGGAGATGAAATCTTAATTACGGGCCCAACTACGGGATTGATTCAAACTAAAGTGAACAGTATATTTATTAATATTAAAGAAAAAGACAAAAAAGTTCAAAAAGCTAAAAAAGGAGCTAGAGTTACTATTCCTATTCCTCAAAAAGTGCGCCCAAACGATAAATTATTTATTTTAGTTGATGCAGAAACAAAATGAGGAAGTAAATAAATATGGTTAATCTTGAAATAAAAAAATTTAGAAAATTAATCGACCAAACGGATAAAGAAATTATTGGTCTGTTAGAAAAGAGATTTTTGTTAGCAAAGAAAATAATAAAGATAAAGAAAAATAAAGGGATTCCGATTGAAGACCTAGAACGGGAAAAAGAAATTATTCACCAATTGTTAAAAATGAAAAAGAAAGTGCCAGCAGGATGCATTCGAGAAATCTTTAAATCTTTGTTTAGATACGCTAAAAAGAAATAGATAATTAAAAATAATAAGTATAAAAATTAATATCCACGCAAAATAAAATGATTTACACAAAAATAATTAGGCCGTTCTTGTTTAAAATCGATCCTGAAACCATTCACGACCAAGCTTTATTTTTAGGTCGAACCTTTGGTAAATTTTTTTTAACTCGACAACTTGCTAAAGCTTTTTTTTATTATGAAAATAAACGATTGACCCAAGAGATTGGGGGAATAAAATTTGCCAATCCTGTAGGATTAGCGGCGGGTTTTGACAAAGAAGCAGAAATGATGCAGATTCTTCCTTCGCTGGGTTTTGGCTTTGAAGAAATTGGCTCCATTACCGCTAAACCTTGCCGAGGCAATCCTAAACCTCGGTTATGGAGGCTGCCAAAGTATAAATCCCTCGTCGTTAACTACGGCTTAAAAAATCAAGGGTGTAAAGTTATTGCTAAAAAATTAAAGAGAAAAAAATTTACTTTTCCAGTAGGCATAAACATTGCAAAAACAAATTGCCCGGAAACTGCTGATTTTAAAAGGGGGGTTGATGATTATGTAGAATGCTTTACCACTATGGAGCCTTATGCAGACTATCTGACCTTAAACATCAGCTGCCCTAATGCGTATGGAGGGCAGCCTTTCTCTAATTCCGCCTATTTGGAAGAACTTCTTTCTAAAATAGACCAAGTTAAAACTAAAAAACCAATTTTTATTAAAATATCTCCAGAACTTTCCCTAACCCAATTAGATGAACTTATCGGCATTTGCAGAAAACATAATCTTACCGGATTTGTGGTTTCTAATCTGGTCAAAGACCGCAGTAAATTAACTATTCCTCCCGCAGACTTTGCTAAAGTGGGAATGGGGAGTTTAAGCGGTAAAATCATGCACAAAAGGTCCAATGAATTAGTATCTTATGTTTATCAGAAAACTAAAGGAAAATATATTATTATTGGCAGTGGGGGAATTTTTACTGCTGAGGATGCTTATGAAAAAATTAAAAGGGGGGCTTCTCTTTTGCAATTAATTACCGGGATGATCTATGAAGGGCCGGCAGTAATTAAAAAAATAAATAAAGGGCTAGTGGCCTTGTTAAAAAAAGATGGTTTTGAGAACATCGCTGAAGCAGTAGGAAGTAAATATCGGTAAATTTGGTTAGTTGCAATTGAGAAGAAAACCTTAAAATCTAGAGGGCAGGGTGTTTTATCTATCAAACAATTCTGTGGCCGCTTCAAGCAAAGTTATTTTCTTTTTTCTTGATTTTGAAATAACTTGTTCTAATCTTTTACCAACAATACTGGATTTTTTTCTTGCTTCTTGAACGGTTTTACCTTCTCGTTCTACTAATGCTTGTAAAAATCCACCACAGTTTAAAACAAAATCAGGAACATATATGATACCTCTTTCCAATAAAAATTTTTCATCTTTAAATTCATTCTCAAGCGGATTATTTGTTCCTCCAGCAATTATCTTACATTTCAACTTAGGGATTGTTTTATTATTTATGACAGCACCTAATGCACATGGAGAAAGTATATCTACTTTTTGAAAGAGTATTTTATCTTTGGATACAATTTTTACACCAATCTTTTTTGCTTTTTCACAATTTGATTTGATTACATCAGTTCCTATAACCTCACAACCTAATTTGATCAGTCTTTGAGTAAGAGGAAAACCAACTGCTCCAAGTCCTTGTATCGCAATACTGCATTTTTGCAATGGTTTATTTATTATTTCTTTACAGATTACTTGAAATCCATAAATCATGCCTTCTGCTGTATTTTCTCCTGTGCTTCCAAGTCCTTTTTTTAAATGAGATAATGAATCAACAAAATCTGCTTTTGATGCTATTTGTTTTCCATCTTGCATAACAAATCCTAAATCAATGGCTGTTTTGAATAATCCTTTATGAATTTGAATAAAATCTCCAATAGATTGTAAAAAGGGTTTATTCTTTTTTTGATTTGCTAAAGCAACTGCTTTACATCCGCCTTCTTTTACTCCAAGAACATTAGCTTTTCTTGTCATGGCTCTTGCTAATTTCAGAGCATCTTGTAAAGCAACATCTGCATCTTGATGTGCAAACCTAGTTCCTCCAGATGCAGAAACTTCATCGTTTAATTTTCCTGATTTTTCCCTTTTCTCAGGAATTGAATCAATAACCCAAACAAGCTCAAGATCTGTTTTAGGATTATAATGGAAAGTGATTTGTCTGCAACCTTCTTTCTTCATTATTTTAAAAACATCTTTCGCTGTTTGATTAATTAATCTCTTTTTCATATTAACATGAAATACATTAAATTATATATAAATTTTTGTAAACGCCCTGCCTTTTCTTCTTTTCCTTTATGACGCTTCGTGCTTGATTGGGCAGTCTTCTTCTCAATTCTTCGGAATTTTTTGCTACGCAAAAAATCGTTGCACTATCCCTTGGTCTCTTCGAGATGCAACTAAACAAGGATCCTGCTGTTAGTTGCTTCACTCTTTTAAAGCACACAATAACCTGTACATTTTACAGCCAAACCTGTTTTTGTCATTAAGCAGGTGTTCTGAAAATTATATAAAGAAGTGCGCTCTTAAAGTTTAATGCTAAAAAATACTAAATTTATTGTCATTACTGGTGGAGTTCTTTCCGGCTTAGGAAAAGGCGTAGCCGCCGCTTCCATTGGTAAACTGCTTTCTTCAAAATTAAAAGTTGTTCCGATGAAACTGGATGGCTATCTTAATGTCGATCCGGGAACCATGAATCCCATCGAACATGGAGAAGTATTTGTTTTAGACGATGGGGGAGAAGTGGACATGGATTTCGGCCACTATGAACGCTTTCTAGACATAACCTGCAATTCCAGCCAGAATTTAACCATGGGCCGCATCTTTGAGGAAATCATTAGCAAAGAAAGAAAAGGAGAATATTTAGGAGCTACGGTTCAATTTATTCCCCATGTTCCGGAATTAATTAAAAAAAAGTTTTTCGAAACGGCTGAACGCGAACAGGCCGATATTTTGCTGATAGAAGTGGGCGGAACGGTAGGAGACATTGAAAATGAACTTTATATTGAAGCAGTTAGGCAGCTTAAAGAAGAAGTTGGAAAAGAAAACATCCTTTATGTTCATTTAACTTACATCCCTAAGTTAGAGGGAGTCAATGAACAAAAAACCAAGCCTACCCAGCAAAGCGTTAACCTGCTCCGGCAAAGAGGCATCCAGCCGGACGTGATCATTGGCCGATGTTCAGAAAAATTAACTGATAAAGTTAAAGGGAAAATTGCTTCTTTCTGCGGAGTAGGCAAGGAAGCGGTTATTAGCGGAGTAGATGTTGACAACCTCTATAAAATACCTTTAATTTTTGATGAAGAAGGATTAAGTAAAATACTTCATAAAGAATTACAGATTTATAGCCCTCCTGATTTAAGAAAATGGGAGCAATCAGTAAAAAATTTAGATGAGTTGGGTCCGGGAATAACGGTAGCCATCTGCGGGAAATACACTGCCTTGGAAGATAGTTACGCCAGCATTAATGAAGCTTTAATGCATTGCAGTGCTCACTTGAAAATTAAAATTACTCCTAAATTTATAGATACAACTAAAATTGAAACCAATGAATTATTGTTGACAGAAGCTCTAAATGGAGTAAGCGGCGTTATTATTCCGGGCGGATTCGGCAGCAAAGGAATGGAAGGAAAAATTAAAATTATTAAATACTGCCGGGAAAATAATTTGCCTTTTTTAGGAATCTGCTTGGGAATGCAATTGACCGTAGTGGAATTTGCCCGAAATGTTTGCGGGCTTTATGCTGCTAATAGCAGTGAAATTGATAGCTTGACTCCTTATCCAGTAGTTGACCTTCTTCCTGAGCAGAAAATTATTAAAGATAAAGGCGGCACGATGAGATTAGGAGCTTACTCCGCCTGCCTTGTCGAAGGCAGTTTAGTTAAACAACTGTACCAAGCAGAAATTGTTTCTGAAAGACACCGGCACCGCTATGAGGTTAATCCAGCATATCACCAAATCCTGCAGCAACAGGGGTTAATTATTTCCGGCGTTTCTCCGGACGGCAAACTAGCTGAATTTGTAGAAATAAGAAATCATCCTTATTTCATTGCCACGCAAGCCCACCCGGAATTAAAAAGCAAATTGACCGAACCAGCCCCTTTATTTTTAGGCTTGGTTAAAGCAGCCTGGGAGCAGGAAAAAATAAAAAACTTACTTTAGTGTTTAACTCCTCTTAAGAATTTTTTCTTTTAATAAAGTGGATTTATGTTTTTGCGGGCAGTACGGCTCCATTCTTTTAATGACCGGATTTAACCCTAAGGCACTTAACTTTTTCGCTAACTCTGCTTCATTAATTTGATGATCATATCCTAAACAAATTACTTGGGGCTGCTGTTCTTGGATAATTTTTAAGAAATCTTGATGGTCGCCTAAAACAGCTTCGTTAACCAGTTTTAAATTTTGAATTAATTCCAGCCGCTCTTCTTCGGTAAACAGAATTTCTTTTTTTTGATTTTGTTTGGTTTTATCCCGGGCAAGAACTACAATTAAATAATCCCCATGTTTTTTGGCTTGTTTAAAATAATTTAAGTGTCCTAAATGAAGTAAATCAAAAGTTCCAAAACACATAACTTTTTTCATTTTTATTATTTATATTGTTTTAATGATTTATTATTTTAAAAGCAAGATTATTTTTTGAGCAATTTGGCTTTTTTAATTATTAATCTAGCAGTGTTTTTATTCTCTACAACAATTTCTAAATCTTCAAGGATTATCTTTTTCTTAAACAAAGGGCAGTCCAAAACTAATGATTCAAATTCTCCTCCTTCTCCAGCAACGTGCAGCCCGATTTTTTTCTGCAGTTGAATTAATTTTTCCAACTCTTCCAAAGTAATTTCTTTATTCAGCCAAGAGGCATCCAAACCTTCTGCAGCGACGGCAGTAAAAATTATTTTAAATCTATTTTTAATTAATTCCCGCAAGTGCTCTTCCTGAGGTTTGTGCCATAAAGGAGAATATACTGTTAAACCTAATTTAGCAGCAATTTTAGTTATGCGGCTACTTTGATATTCAGAGAATAAAGCACCGGTAAGCAGACCAACAAAGTTAAATTTTTTCTGCGCCTTCTTAATTGCTTTTTCTAAATCAGCTAATTCTTTCTCTTTTTCCCCGCTGGTTTTTTGTAAAACTAAAGGAATATTTAACGCTTCGGCTTGCAATTTGGTTAATTCTATCGCCGGGGTATGAAACATGCGAGAATATAGATTTTCAGACAGAATAGTAATTAGGCAAGTGATTTCGTGCCCTTGTTGTTTAGCTAAATAAAGCGCATAAACAGAATCTTTTCCTCCGGTGAACAAAGCTGCATATTTCATTTTAAAGAGAATTTTACCAAATTTTTATAAAACTATTGGTTTTTAAAACAGTTATGGACGAATTATGGAAAAACCAGGGAAAATTAATTGATAAAAGAAGCTGGGGAGAAATTATTGATAAGCTCCGCAGCGAAGCTCTTGGTCGTCGAGAAATTATAACTAATAAAGAAGAAGCTAAGAAAAAGCTTAAAGCGCTTCTAATTTCCGCGGTAAAAAAAAGAATTCCTACAGTTAAATTTGGAATATTTTTTTCTGGAGGAGTAGATAGCTCTTTGATTGCTGCCTTGTGTAAATCCTGTGGGGCAAACTTTATTTGTTATGCCGTTGGTTTTCAAGAAGGAACTAAAGAACCGGAAGATATTTTGGAAGCTAAAAAAGTGGCTGAAGCCTTGGGGTTTAATTTAGTGTATAAAAAATTTAATTTAAGTGAAGCTGAAGAAGTTATCAAAAAAACGGCATCACTGCTAAAAAAACAGAATAAAAATGATGTAGTTAATGTCGGAGTCGGTTCAGTGGTTTTAGCAGCAGCAGAATTAAGCAAATACAGCGGCCTCACTTACTTTTTCAGTGGATTGGGCAGCGAGGAGCTTTTTGCGGGTTATGAACGCCATAGTAAATGTGAAAATATTAATGAAGAATGCTGGCAAGGATTAAAACAGATGTGGGAAAGAGATTTAGTGAGAGATTTTAATTTGGCTCAAGCTTTGGGAATTTCTATTGCCACTCCTTTTTTAGATAAAGAACTGATTGAATATGCCATGAACCTGCCGGGGGAATGGAAAATATCTGCCGAAGAAAAAAAAATCATTCTTCGGGAAGTGGCCGAAGAGTTTTTAGGCCCATTTGCCTGGCGAAAAAAGAAAGCCGCCCAGTATGGAAGCTGTTTTGACAAGGCAATTGGCAAGTTGGCGCGGAAAAATGGGTTTAAGCTGAAGAAAGATTATTTGGAGAGTGTATAAAAAAGTCAGGAAAAAGCCCTAAAATTTATATCCTCTCTCTTCTGCTAATTTATGGTATTTCTCCACCTTCTCGGTTAAATCTTCTCCCAACCGGGTTAATCCCTCAGTTACTCCGATCAGGTATCCGATATTGTTTTTGTGTAATTTATCTCCAGGTATTTCTTGCAATTGTTGTAAAGCAGTCTGGTAATTTGCTTTAGCCTTCTCCGTCTCTCCCTGCTGTTCATAGATTGAGCCTCTCCAAGAGTAAGAATGACTTGATTTTGGTTCTAACTCAATCGCTTTATCAAGATCAAGAATTGCCTCTTCATGACGGCCCAATTCCTGTTTAGCAACACCTCTGTTATTATAGGCAGCTGCATTATTTGGATCCAACTCAATCGCTTTATCTAAATCAGGAAGTGCATCTTCATGACGGCCCAATTCCTGTTTAGCAACACCTCTGTTATTATAGGCAACTGCATAATTTGGCTTTAACTCAATTGCTTTATCATAATTAAGAATTGCCTCTTCTAATTTTCCAAGCTTGCCATGAGCAAACCCTTTATAGAAGTACGCTTCAGATGCTGTATTTATATCCATATCGCCTTCAAACTGCATCAAGGTTTCATATAGTCCAAGTGCTGCTGCTAATTCCTTCTCCCGTGAGGGCACCCAAGGAGCGGTCTTCCGAACAAGTTCATTCACCGTTTTAGTTATATGTATTATATCTGTTAATGCCATTTTTATTACCTCAACATGATTGATTATACCTTAAACTATTTTTATGAACTTTATTTTGTTTTTACTTACCAGTGCTAATAGGCAAACATTATTAATGTTTGGTTACAAAATAATTGAACCAATTAGTTCAAAAATAGAAAGATTTTTATATTAAGCCAATATTCCGTTTATATGCCCTTGCCAATAACCCTGCCTCTGGTGGAGAAGCCCAAAACTGTCAAAGACAAAGCTTTCATTATTCTTAGCGGTAAATTCCCTTTATCTTTAATGGAATTAACTAATGAAATAAAAAAGCAATTTACTCTGGAAGTCAGTTTCCAGTCAGTGCGCAAAGCAGTACTGCGGCTGGTGGATGAGGGTGTCCTGCTCAAAGAAGGGAAGAAATTCTCCCTGAACAGGGGCTGGATTTTAAGCCTGATTAAGTTTGGCAATCTCCTGCAAAGACAATATTTCACCGTGCAAAAAGAGAAAGCCAAAATTGAAGTCGGCCCTAATATGACCATCTATACTCTTCCTTCATTAGTTGATTTAGATTATGTCTGGAATGGAGTAATCAAGCAAGCTTTAGCCGATCCCAAAGCGCCAAAGGTAATCACTTTTAAAGCGGTCCATTTCTGGTTCCTCATAGCTACATTAGCCCAGGAAACAAAACTGATGAAAGAAATGCTCAAGAAAGGAATAAAGTTGTACTACATCTGCTACGGGAATACGGCCTTGGACAAATGGACGGTGGAGATGTATAATAATATAGGAGTTAAAGCAGTCATCCAGCCAAAACCAAAGGACTTTGCCAATGGATTAAACATTGGCACCTATGGAAATTTGCTAGTACAATCGCAACATCCGCCACGGATTGCTAAAAAACTTGCCCAGCTCTTCCATAAATGCCAACGACCGGAAGATGCCAGTTTAGCGCAAATTACCGACGTGGTCACAGAACGAGCCGACATACAGTTACAAGTTTTGGATGACCCTCTTGTTTCTGCAACAGTGAGGGAAGATATTAAGAAGCAAGTTCTGTCGCATAAAAATTCAGCGCAAATGTATCTCTAAAATATCTTTATCCTGTAAGAAATGATTTAACATAAATCTCTGGCCGGGGAATTTGGCTGAGCTGCCCCAGACGCGGGCAAAACGAAATTTCTTAACAAAATCTTGGTGCAGCTTATTGCAGACATCTCTAATGGATGAATTTCTGCTAATAATTAAAGGTTCGTTTAAATCTGCATCTTTGCGCGGCTCTTTTAAATAAAGGCGAATAAAATCTAACTTTTGAAAAATTAATTCTTTAAGCGGTTCTAAATTAAGATCCTGTTCGGCAGAAATAGCCAAATCGGCATTAAGTTCTTTTTTGACTTTGGCAACCTGGGCTGCAGAAGCCAAATCGGTCTTAGTGATGCAGATTATTGCCGGAAGATATTTTTTATTTCCTTCAATACAATCAATAAAGTCATCAATGTCAATGGGGCTTCTAATCAAAACCTCAGCATTGACCATCTTAAATTCACGCAGCACTTTCTTTAAAGTTTCATCGTCAACCGCTAAAGGAACGGTTTTTCCAATCTGGATGCCTCCCTGGGATTTTTTCTTGATAAATACTTCTGCTCTAGTTTTATTGATCCTAATGTCTGATTCCCAAACTTCTTTCAAGAGAGCAGGGTAATGTTCCGGATGATTGACATCAATTAAAATTAAAACCAAATCGGCAGTTCTAATCACTGCTAAAACTTCTTTTCCCCGGCCTCTTCCTGAAGCGGCCCCGCTAACGACTCCGGGCACGTCTAAAATTTGAATTTTAGCTTGTTTGTAATTAAGCATCCCGGGAATTACGGTGAGAGTAGTAAAGGCATAAGCAGCAACTTCAGAAGCAGAGCCAGTTAATTTATTTAACAAAGTGGATTTACCCTCGGAAGGGAAACCCAGCAGCAGCACAGTGCCGTCGCCGGACTTTCTTACTGAATAGCCATACTCCGATCGTCCCGTCTTTTTTGCAGACCTGGATTCCTGCTTCTCTTTCAGCTGGGCCATCTTAGCTTTAACAATGCCAATATGCCCCTGCGTAGCTTTATTATACTTGGTTTTTTTTAATTCGTCTTCCAGTTCCTTAATCTTTTTAATATAATCAACCATGGTAGAGCTTACTTTTGTGAAGGCTACTGCATTTTTAATTATTTCTTTAAATTAATATTACTAAATCCGTAATACTTATAAAGGATAGTAAAAGATTATTAAGAATATGGAAGGGTCTTTAACTACCAGCGTAATTGAATTAACCCAAACTTATCTGCAAAAAATTATTGTTAGTGTGGTTATTTTAGTAGTAGGGCTGGCAGTAGGCCTGTTAGTTCAAAAATTATTGGGTAAAATTTTACAAGAAATTGAACTTAACAAAATTATGTTTAAAGTGGGGGTTACTTACAATCTTGAAAAGTGGGTTAGTTTGGTTATTTCTTATGTGATTTATTTAATTGCCATTGTTATTTTTTTAAATCGGTTGGGAATTACTTCGGTAGTGCTTTATTTAGTGGTGGGCGCAATACTAACTTTAGTGATATTAACCTTCTTAGTGGGATTAAAAGACGTTATTCCTAACTTTGTGGCTTGGCTTTTGCTGCAAAAAAAAGGAAACATCAAAGTTGGAAAAAGAGTAGATATCAGAGAGATTTCCGGCCGGGTGGAAAAAATCGGCTATTTAGAAACAGAAATCAAAACTGAAGAAGGCGATTTGTTATATGTTCCCAACACTTTGTTTTTAAAATCAACTTTCAAGATCAAAAAATAGGTTTAAATTTATTTTTGATTGTTTTTGAACAAACTTACTCTGGTTGCTTTTTCATCCCGCTGACAACTTCCTGCTGAAGCTCTTCATAATTTCCTTTTAATTTTTCTTCTTGCTTGATTACATTTTTAAGACGTAATTCTAAAAGTTCTTTTTTTCCGATTAGTTCTTTCAAAAGGATTTCTTGAGGAGAAGAAATCATGATGTTTCCAATAATTTTGTAAGCTTTTTCAGTACTTTTTAATTCTATTAAGGCCGATTCTATTTCTAAAACTTGGTTTTGAATTTGTTGTTTCTGCAGAAAAAGATTTTGCAAGTTTTGCTGCAATAATTGCAGTTGATTAATTTTATCAGAAACCATTTTACCGTTAAAAAGCGTTATCTTGCTTGTATTTTTACAACCGTACGGCGATCTTTATACAGGATCTTGCCCCCGCAATAAGGGCACCTTATTTTTACTTTAGTATGCTCATCTTCTACTTTTTTTCCACAGTCAAAACAGATATAATACATTTTGGGTTTTCCTCATTTAGATTGAATAAGCTTTTCCGGCAAACTTAATCTTGCATTTAAGACAATGCCAGATTCCTGCCGCGATGCGTTTTACGCTGGTTTTATTGCAGGCAGGGCATTTATGCTTGCCACGATGCTGGGCTTCTATTTGGGCAAACTTTTTCTTGGTTCGAGTTCCGTACCTTGCTCCAAATCGTTTGGTTGACATGTTTTATTTTCCGGTTGAAAAGTGGGGCTGCCCGGATTCGAACCGGGGTTCAGCGGTCCCAAACCGCTAGTGATAGTTGCTTCGTAAGTAACCTAAACGTCCCTTATGCCCAAGCTACACTACAGCCCCCTATGTTTATTTATAAATGTTTCTAAAAACTTAACAGTTTTTAAAACCCCAGAAAACCTTGTTTTCTGTATGGTTTTGATTATTTACTGCTATTTAAAAAAGTTTGTAAAAAAATTAGAAAAGCTTAAGGAGTAATGAAACGCACCCGCCAAGCTCGGCCAGGGGAATTAAGACTATTGTCACCAACATGAAATCCGCAATAATGCACATTTACTTTTAAATATAAAATTTTGCGCGCTGCGCGCACTTCAACTTAGGGGCTACGACGAAGGAAACGGCCGAGATTGTTAAGGAGGTTGTAACCATTAGCAATAGAGTAGTTACCTAGGAGGTTGACATAGGCCGCCTGCAGTTGATCTACACCCGTGTTCTGTTGAACCCAAAAACCAGGAATTACTTCTTTTCCTTTGGCTGCTTTAAGCACTTGAAGATATTCAGTATAAACATCAGTTTTTCCTTCCAATAAAGTCATCCAGGCATCACAAGCAAAAGTTTTATTATTGCTGTCTAATTCAATTCCTTGGAAACTAGCATAATCTACGGGCAGAAATCTGTCTGCAAAATCTTTAACAATGCCAATTAATTGTGGACACTGCAATCCTAATTTCAATTTAGTAGTTTTTGCTTGATAAGCAACACCACAGCAGGAATCCAGCCAAGTGCTAAAATATCTTAATCGCTCTTCCATACTTCGCGGAGTTCCATCAGGATTAGTGAGAGTGTTAAAATCAGTTATTCTTGCTTCAATATTTTCCAAGAAAGTGTTCGGGCGGTAAAGTTCTCTTCCGTCAATTACTACTTTCGGCTGGCGGGGATTATTCTCGGCAACACAAGCATTCCGCAATGCTTCCACACCTAAAGCATAGGTGTCAACTTGCGGCATTAAGATGGATCTGCCGCTGAAAGCAGTGCTGGCTGCAGGAGCAGATGCAGTTTTTATCAGAGAACTTGAACCGAAGTGTCCGCTATACCGCGCATCGCCTTTATATTTTTCTACCCAACTGCACACTCTGGAAAAGTCTAACCCTTTGCTAATATCCTTTGGATCGAGCGCATGCGGGTTTATTTCTAAATATGCAGGTTTAAAGACCATAAGGCTCTGGGAAATGCCTCATTTATAAACTTTATTATTTATATTGAAGTATCTACTTAAGAACAACCAACTCTTTAGGCGCAGTAGTTAATATTTTTACTTTCCGGTCAAACAGAACAGTATCTTCAATTCTTAACCCGTATTTCTTAGGAAAATAAATTCCCGGCTCAATGGTAAAAACCTGTTTATTTCCTACTTTATCCTTGCTTTCTGGAGTTAACGCCGGAGGTTCATGAATATCTATTCCTAACCCGTGCCCTAAAGAATGCACGAAATAGGAAGAAAAGGAAGCTAATTTCTTACGCGCGAAAGCATCTAATGCGGAAAAATTGCTGCCGGCTTTTATTTGAGTAAGCGTTTCTGCCTGCACTTTTAATAAAAGATCGTAATGCTGCTGCTGTTCTTTGTTAATCTTACCTAAAAATAATACTCGTGACATATCCGAACAATAATTGTGGTACTTAGCTCCAAAATCAAGCTGTAAAACGCCTTTTTTAAGCTTAGCAGCAGAAGTTAACGAATGAGGGACAGCCGAACGTTCTGCAGAAGCGACAATCGTAGGAAAAGCTAACTCTGCTCCTTGTTCAACTATCTTTTTTTCTAAAAAAAAGGCAACATCAAATTCCGTTTTAAATTTTTTTGAGGAATAAAGGTCAATAAATTCGTTAAAAGTATTGGTGGTGATTTTGCAGGCTTTAGCGATTCTTTCAATTTCTTCTTCCGTTTTCTGCAGACGCAATTCTTTTAATTTAGCTGAAACATTCACAAAAATAGCCTGAGGAAAAATTTTAGTAAGTTTTTGGTAACAGGAATAACAAATTTTATCATTGTTAAGACCTACTTTCCGAACGGTTTTATCTTTAAGCGGTGTTTCCCAATCTTTTTTTAATTCTTTGATTTCAATTCCAGGTAAATGGGGTGCAGCATCCAGCTTAGTTAAGTGCAAAGAGGTTTCTTGGGGAGTAATTAAAAAATGGGCATTGGAAGGAACCATTTGAGAAAAATAGGTGACATTTGAATCGGGAGAAATTAAAAAAACTAAATCTATCTCCTCCCGCTTTAAATAATCTTGAAACGCTTTTAACTTCATTCCAAAAAGAGAGTATTTGTTCTTAAAAAATCTTCCCAAACCATTATAAACCCTAAAAATAACATTTTTAGGATGGAAAAAGTGCTTTTACCGAATGGCCTTACAGTCATTTTTGAAAAAAAGAAAGGGAATTCTGTAGTAGTTAATGTTATGATTAAAGTTGGCAGTAATTCTGAAAATAAATCAGAAAAAGGAATTTCTCATTTTATGGAGCATATCTTGTTTGAAGGCACGGAAAAAAGACCCACTAATAAAGAACTATCTAATGAAATTGAAAAAATTGGGGGAGATTTTAATGCTTACACCTCCAATGAAAAAACTTGCTTCTATGTAAAAGTATTAAAGAAACATTTTCCCATTGCCGTAGAAATTTTAGCCGATATCCTGCAGCATTCTTTGCTGCAAGAAAAAGATATTGCCAAAGAAAAAAATGTAGTCTTAAAAGAAATTGATATGATTTACGATGAGCCCAGATATTTCCAATGGGTTTTACTGCAGGAAAATCTTTTCAAAAAACATCCCTGTCGCTATCCCACTTATGGAACTAAAAAAATTATTAAAAGCTTAACCCGAAAAAAAATAGTTGATTTTTATCATAAATATTATCTCCCTAACAATATGGTTATTTCTATTGTTGGAGATGTTACTGGCTGGAAAAAAGAAATTGAACAAAGATTTTCTTTTAAAGCAGGAGCATTACCAATCTCCGCCCAGGTTAATGAACCTCCGGCATTAAGAAAGAAAATTAAGAAAAGAAAAATGAATATTGCCAACACCTATCTGGTGCTGGGATTTAAAGCAATACCTAGAAATCATCCGGATTCGTATACCTTAGACGTAATTAATGGAATTCTGGGCAGGGGTCAAAGCGGAAGAATGTTCACTGAGATCAGAAGTAAGCGGGGACTAGCTTATGATGTGGGCACGCAAAGTGTAGTTGAAAAAAGTTTTGGTTATTTTGCTGCTTATGCAACTATTGACAAAAAAAATACTAATTTGGTTAAAGATTTAATTTTAAATGAATTAAAAAAATTAAATAAAGTTACTGAAAAAGATTTGAGTGAAGCTAAAAATTTCATTGAAGGCGATTACTTATTGGGGTTAGAAGATGCGCAAAAAGCTTCCGATCAAATATTATTTTGGGACTTGGTTAAAGATGCAAAACAAACAAACAGGTATATTCTCAAGATAAAAAGAGTTACAGTTGAAGATGTAAAAAGGACAGCCAAAAAATACTTAAAGAATTACACGTTGGTGGTGCTGGAGGGGAAGTAAACGCCTTAGGTTAGCCTAAGCATAAGCTTCCTGTGCAATCTTTTCTAATTTATCTTTATTCTTCCTAAAAGGCTCCAGTAATTTATTAATTTCTTTAGCCAAAGCATTTTTTAAATCTAAAGGATGTAGTTTACCATTCATAAACGCAGCTTCAATTTCTGAATAATTAGAAAATTCGACATTGCCGCCAAATTTTGCTGGGCGCTCAATGATTAATTTTTCTCCTTGGTCCTGTTTAATAGTCATAATCACATGTTTCAGAAAAGCTAAAACTCCATTTTCTTCGATGTTGCCGGGCTCACAAAAAGCTTTCTTTAATTTTTCAATAACTTCCTGTTCGTTATCTAACAAATCAATTTTTGATTTAGGATCAGAAGCAGACATTTTCTTGCCAGTAAGTCCAGGTAATAAAGGAGTCATTACTTCCACTCTGCTTTTATACCCCAATTTAGGCAAATTTTCCCGTGCATACATTAAAATTTTCCTTTGGTCCACTCCGCCGTACTGAACATCGACTCCTAAATACTGTTCGTCTAACGCCTGCATTAACGGATAAATTAGTCCGCTTAATTTAGGATTGTCGCCAAACTTGACTACTTCTGAAGCAGCTTTCTGCGCATCATGAATGGTGGTTATTGTTGACAGTTTAAGCGTGTCTAAAATAAAATTTTTATCTAATTGATAACTGGAGCCTTTCACTATTTCTAAATTTTTAATTTCGACTCCGATCGATTTGAACATTAACGGAATTACACTAGAATAATAATTATAGCGCTTTTCTAAAATATCCCAGGGACAATTGTCTAAAGCTCCATGCAGATCTGCCAAGAGCAGCTTAACTTTGAATCCGGCTTTTAAGAAATCGGCTAATTTTAAAACCCAAACATAATAAGCAATGTGCGGTTTGCCGGTAATGGCCGTGCCCAAATAAACTACGGGCTGTTTTTTCTGCTTAATCAAATTAAGCAGTTCTTCTTCAGAAACGATTTCCTGGGTATTGCGCTTGATTAAAGCTAATTTCTCTTCCGGTTTCATTAAATAGCGGAATTAGTCTTACTATAAATATTTAGTGGTTAATTTGATCTGAATACGTATGGTTGGGAACAAAGATCCATAAGTTATTTAAAACTATAGCTGGGGGTTGCTCTTATGAATCTTGATGATATAATAGAAATGCAAATCCCTCGTTTAACACCAATAGAAATTATACGTGGCCCAAACGCTTCTGAATCAAAAACAGAAATAAAACTTATTGGATATTATTACGGAGTATATGGTAATAATGTCGAATCAATACTAATCTTTGATTTAAAACAAGATTTAACTGAAGAGGAAATTAGAAATCATCCGGCATATATGACGAGGAGATCTATCGACGTTGACAGAATAATTTCCCTTACCGTTCTAGAACCTAAAAAATAGTTAAATGAAATCTGAGTTAATTCTTTAGTTTGCATAAATTCTGCGCATTAATAGCCCAAAATACCTCTTTCCATTACAATAAAATATAAATAATCCTTCCCTTCTTAAGATAAAAATGGTAAAAACACTTTTATTTGACTCTTTCCGAAAGGAAAGGCCAAAAAGAATAGGGGTAATCTATGATTAAAGTTATTCTTTTTGATTCTTTCCGGAGGAAAGGCCAAAAATGATTAAAGCAATCATTTTTGATTTTTGGGGTACTTTAGTAGAAACGGGTATTCAAAGCCCCATTAAACAAGTAAAAGAAATCTTAGGGATTGATTTGTCTTTTTCTGAATATGTGGTCAGAATGGAACATGCCATGATGACCGAAAAATTTGCTACCCTTAAAGAAGCCTTTGAAGCCGTTTGTAAGGAATTTCAAGTAGAATGTCCCGAAGAAAAAATGGAATTGCTAATCGGTTTATGGAATAAATCCTGGATGTTAGCTCAGCCTTATGAAGAAGTGGTTACAGAATTACTTAAACTTAAAGAAAACTACCAACTAATTCTTATTTCTAATACGGATTGTTTTTCAGTAGATAAAGTCTTAGAAAAATTTGAATTAAGAAATTTATTTGATAAAATCTTTCTTTCTTACCAAATGCATTCCATTAAGACTGATAAAAATTTCTTTAAACAAGTGTTAGATGAAATAGGGGTGGGAGCAGAAGACTGTTTAGTAATCGGAGACAGTCTCCAAAGTGATATTATGGCCGCAAAGAGATTAGGATTAAAAGCAGTTTTAATTGACCGCCGAAATACCCGAAATTTTCATTTAAAAATAGAAAGTTTAAAAGCGTTAGAAAGATTTCTGTAAGTTAAATGGTAAATATTATCTTTTTAGGGACCTCTTGTATGCAGCCAACTAAAGCTAGAAACCATTCTGGATTTCTGTTGAGCTATAAAGATGAAAATATTTTATTTGACTGTGGAGAAGGAATCCAAAGACAAATGCGGGTAGCGGGAATCAAACCAGCTAAAGTTACTCGCTTATTGATTAGCCATTGGCATGGTGACCATGTTTTTGGTATTGCGGGACTGATGAGCGCCTTAGGGGCAGATCAATTTGCTAAAAAATTACATATTTATGGTCCTAAAGGAACTAAAAAATATTTGAAACATTTATTCCAATCTTTTGCCGTAAAAGGGGTCATTGATTATGAAGTAAAAGAAGTCTCTTCCGGCGTTTTCTTTGAAAACGAAGATTTCCAGTTGGAAGCACGGCCTTTAAAACATTCTGCATTATGTGTGGGTTATAGTTTTATTGAAAAAGATCGTTTTAGAATTAAAACTGAACTAACGGCTAAATTAGGGTTAGTTGGACCTATTTTAGGAAAATTACAGCAGGGCCAAGATGTAATAGTTGCCGGTAAGAAAATTCGTGCAAAAGCAGTAACTTATGTTATAAAAGGTAAAAAAATAAGTTATATTGCTGATACTATGCTCTGCGAAGGAGCAAATCAATTAGCTAAAGATGCCGATCTGTTAATTTCAGAAGGAACGCATTTAAGTGAAATCGAACAAAAAAGCGAGAAATACATGCATTTAACGGTCAAAGAAGCAGCTTTAATTGCTTCTAGAAATAATGCCGCTAAATTAGTCATAACTCACATTAGTCCGCGATATAAAAGTATCGCTGAAATTACCGAAGAAGCGAGAATGTATTTTGATAATTCCATCATTGCCGAAGATTTCATGAAATTTAATGTTTGAATTAAGAATTGAGTTTGTTTAATTTTAAAATGAACCACAAAGCTAAAGGCACTAAAGGGGAAAGGGAATTAATTAAATTTTTTAATGAAAAAGGCTGGTCAGCCATCCGCGCTGCCGGTTCAGGAAGCTCTCCCTATCCTGCCCCGGACATTTTGGCTGGAAATGCCGTCAGAAGAGTGGCGATTGAATGTAAAGTTACTAAAGAACAAAAAAAATATTTTTCTGAAGAAGAAATCAACCAATTAAAAGTTTTCTCAGAACGCTTTGGTGCAGAAAGCTGGATTAGTGTAAAATTTCCGGACGAGCCTTGGTATTTTTTGATGCTGGAAGATCTGGAAAATACCGGCAAGTGCTGGGCGGCCTCGGTAGAATTGGCCAAAAGAAAAGGATTACTTATAGAAGAACTATTGCAGCAGGGGCACAATTCAATTTCTGAGTGATTTCCGCTTTTTTGGTGATTTTCACG